>NZ_JTLA01000136.1:0-7023 GCF_000799055.1 Ensifer sp. ZNC0028 | reverse complement strand
CTCCCCGCCTGCGGGGAGAGATGTCCGGCAGGACAGTGAGGGGCACCCTTCACGTGCGAGCGTCGATCCCTTGTCGCCTCACGCCTTCGGAAAGGCGCGATCCAGCCCACCGGCCTTCGACAGGCCCGCCTTGAACGCCTGGTAGGCTGCATGCTGGCTGGAGCGGCCGGCTTCCATCAGGCGCATCTGCAGCCGCGCCGGGGCATGGCTGCCGAGCCACTGGCCGAGCTTTTCGAGTTTCAGCGAATTCAGGAACTTCGCCTCCGAGGAAATGTCGAGGTGGCGGTAGAGGCCGTCCATCAGGCGCTCGTCCTGCTCGGGGTTTTCCATCAGCAGGCGCAGGAAGGACTGGTCGGCTTCGCTGAAACTCCCGAATTTTTCGGCGACGGTGTCCCGGTCGGGAAAGGAGGCTGGGCCGGCGTTCATGTCACTGTCTCCCGTCTGCGGCCGCGCGGTGCGTTCTGCGGGACGCAAAGGCGCGGTGTGGCACTTTGAACCGCTGCATGATCTCGTCCTGGGTGGCGAGAGCACAGCGAATCTCTCTTCCATCGGGGATAGGCTAGCGGTCACGGGTGCGCAAGCGGTGGCGAATATGCAGAATTTGCACAGATAGTCCAATATTGACAAATAATCCAAGTGTGGGCATATGCGGCCCATGACCATTGCACCCGCCTTCGCCTCCATCCTTGCCACGCACGCGCCGACCGCGGCTGCAATCAGCGCGCTTCTTTACCCGCATGGGGAAGTGGTGCTGCACGACCTGAAGACCGGTACGATCGCGGGGATCTGGAACTGTTTCTCCGGTCGCGCGGTCGGCGAAGATTCGCTGATTGAAGCGGAATTTTCAGCCCTCGGCAGCAGTGACGCGGTGCTCGGTCCCTACGAGAAGACCGGTGCGGATGGCCGGCGCTTCAAGTCGATCTCGGCCGTTTTGCGCAACGGCGCGGGAGAGGCGATCGGTCTGCTCTGCATCAATCTCGACATGTCGATGGTCGATCAGGCGGTGAAGCTGCTCTCGGCTTTCGCCGGCGCCGAGCAGCCCAAGCCGCAGGCGCTGTTTTCGCGCGACTGGCGCGAGGAGATCAACGCGACCCTGCATGGCTGGCTGAAGGAGCGGGGGCTGGCGCTCTCGGCACTCAAGCGCGGCGATCGCGTGGCGCTGGTGGCAGCGCTCGACGAACGCGGGCTGTTTCAGACGCGCAATGCGGTCGATCACCTTGCCAGCCTCATCGGCGCCTCGCGCGCCTCGATCTACAACTATCTCGCCGCAGCGCGCGGCGAGGCCCCCTGATTACAACGGGCATTTCCGGACGGAGACCGCCTCACGGCCCTTCGGGATTTGCCCACCCCAAAACCGTTCGCGCGCGTTTCGGCCGCGAGAGGAGGAACTATCCATGACGACCTTGCCCGATTTCCGGCTCGAAACCCATTTCTCCCGCTGGGAGTTCAGCGCCCGCCACCATATGACCGCGAGCGACAGCCAGACGACCAGCATGCGCGATCTTCTGGCGCTTGCCGACGATGACGACCGCGCCGCCTGGGACAACATCACGCTCGGCTATACCGAGACCTATGGCGCACCGGCGCTGAGGGCAGCGATCGCTGCGACCTATGACGGGCTGACGGCTGCCGATATCCTCTGCTTTGCCGGCGCGGAGGAGGGGCTCTACTGCGCCATGCTGGCGCTGCTCGGGGCTGACGACCATGCGATCGTGACGGTGCCGAACTACCAGTCGATGGAGACCCTGCCGGTGACGATCGCCGGCGCGGTGACCGGTGTGCCGCTTCGCCCGGAAAACAACTGGCGGCTCGATATTGCAGACGTGCGCTGCGCGCTGAAGCCAAACACGAAGCTGATCTGCGTCAACTTCCCCAACAACCCGACCGGCGCGATTGCCGACCAGGAGACCTTCGCGGCGCTCGCCAGGCTTTGCGCCGAGCGCGGCATCCATCTCTTCAGCGACGAGGTCTATCGCGGTCTGGAGCGCGACGCCTCGCTGCGCCTGCCGCAGGCGGCGGAACTTTTCGAGCGCGGCATCTCGCTCAACGTCATGTCCAAGGCCTATGGCCTGCCGGGCCTCCGGATCGGCTGGATCGCCTGCCGCGATCATGCGCTGCTCGAGCGCATGGAAAAGATGAAGCACTACCTGTCGATCTGCAATTCGCGGCCGTCGGAAGTGCTGGCGACGATCGCGCTCAAGGGGCGTGCCGTTATCCTTGATCGCAACCGGGCGCTGGTCGCCGCCAATCTCGAAAAGCTCGGCGCCTTCTTTGCCGAATTCCCCGACCTCTATGAATGGCGTGCGCCGGACGGAGGCTGCGTCGGCTTTGCCCGGTATCTGGGCGCCGACGGCGTCGAGAACCATTGCCGGGGGCTGGTGGAGGAGGCGGGCGTCTTGCTGTTGCCGTCGAGCCTCTTCGTTTCCGACCTGCTGCCGGTCGCGACCGATCGCTTCCGCGTCGGTTTCGGTCGCAAGGATATCGAGATCGGGCTCGAAGCCTGGCGCCGGCATATTCGCCGATAGCCCCAGTGTCGCCATCTTCGGCCTGCCTGTTACCACAGGTCCCGCTCCGGGGCACATGCCCCGGAGTTTTAGAACGCACGCATGTGGATACGGACCGCGCGACAATGGTTCCATTGTCAAGATTGTGTTAACGAGCGGCCCCCGCCACCCGAGTGTTTCCTCTGCTGATGCGATACAGACCCGAAATCGATGGACTGCGCGCGCTTGCCGTCGTCCCGGTCCTGCTCTTCCATGCCGGTTTCGGCCTTGTCTCTGGCGGCTTTGCCGGCGTCGATGTCTTCTTCGTCATTAGCGGCTACCTCATCACCGCCATCATCCACCGCGAAATCGGCGACGGAAACTTCAGCATCGCCCGTTTCTACGAGCGGCGTGCCCGCCGCCTGGCGCCGGCGCTGTTGCTGGTCTGCGCCGTCTCCATCCCCTTCGCGCTGATGTGGATGCTGCCGGGAGAGCTCAACAGCTTCGGCAAGAGCCTCTACGCGGTGAACCTGTTCGCCTCGAACTTCTTCTTCTGGGACCAGACCGGCTATTTTGCGCCGAGCACGGCGCTGCTGCCGCTGCTGCACACCTGGTCGCTTGCGGTTGAGGAGCAGTTCTATCTGGTCTTCCCGCTGCTTCTCTTGCTCCTTCACCGCTACTCGCAGGCAACGCTGCTGAAGGTGGTTGCGGCGCTCGTGCTGCTGAGTTTTGCGGCAACGCAGATCTTTGCGAACCTGGACCCGGCCGCGAATTTCTACCTGCTGCCAAGCCGCTTCTGGGAACTTGGCGTCGGCGCGCTGCTTGCGCTCGTCGGCGTCGAAAAGCTCGATCTTTCGAAAGGCAGCCGTGAGCTTCTCTCGGGCCTCGGCCTGCTGGCGATCGCCGCGAGCTACGTCTTCGTGGTGGAATCTGCCTTCTATCCCGGCTGGACGACCGTGCCGGTGGTGCTGGGCACGGCGCTGGTTCTGGCCTTCGGCCGCAGCGATACCGTCGTCGGTCGGTTACTGTCGCTGAAGCCGCTGGTCGCAATCGGGCTCATCAGCTACAGCCTCTATCTCTGGCACCAGCCGGTCTTTGCCTTTGCGCGGCTGAGGGCGATCGAGGAAATCCCGGCTCAAGGTTACGCACTGCTGGTCGCGCTCTGCTTCGCGCTTGCCTATCTCAGCTGGCGTTTTGTCGAGCAGCCCTTCCGCAAGCCGGGCCGCTTCAGCCGTCGCACGATTTTCGGCGCGACGTTTGCCGCCGGATCGGTCGCGATCGCTTTCGGCTTCACGCTCGACGGTTCGGACGGTCTCGCCGCCCGGAACCGCGAACTTGCGCAGCTTTCGGAACCGAGCGTCGGGCTCGGCAAGAAATGCGATGCTGTCGCCGACCTGCGCTGCGCCTCGAGCCCGACCCCGGAGGTCGCCGTCTGGGGCGATTCCTTCGCCCGACACCTCGTCGACGGCATCATCGCGTCGAAGCCGGACGTGCGGCTGGTGCAGCTTGCCAAGAACAATTGCGGGCCGTTTTTGAACCTATCGCCGATCATGCCGCGGCTCGGTCGCGACTGGTCCGACGATTGCGCCCGCTACAACGAAGAGGTCCGCCGCTTTCTGCTCGCCAACCGGTCGATCCGCTACGTCGTGCTGTCCTCGCAGCTCAGCCAGTACCTGAAGGAAGACAAGGTGCTGGTCGACGGCCGCAACGAAGTGACGACCGAGACGAAGCTTCTCATCGACGGCCTGCGGGCAACGTTTGCCTGGCTGCGCTCGAACGGCTTCGAACCCGTCTTCGTCGCGCCGACGCCGCATGACGGCCGCGATACCGGGCTCTGCGTCGCAAGAGCCCGTCTGCTCGGCCTGTCGGACCAGCAATGCGAGCCGGCACTGAAGACCGTTCGCGACTATGACCGCGATGTTCTGAACGTGGTTGCGGATATCGCCGACGAGTATCCCGTCGTCAGCTTCATGGACTATCTCTGCGACGACGACAGCTGCAAGATCGAGGACAAGGGCGTCGCGCTCTTCGAGGATTTTGGGCACTTCTCCAAGGAAGGCTCTCGCCAGATGGGGCGCGCCTTCGATTTCTACCGTGCCTTCATTGGGGCGGCGAAAGGCAGCCCCGTGGCCGAGCGGGCAACGGACGCCAAAGCCTTCGACAACGCCGCCCTTTAGGGACAGCCGCCACATCGACGCACAAACGAAAACGCCCCGGATCTCTCGATACCGGGGCGTTTGCTTGTTGGTCTGCCGTGCCTGGCTTGATCAGGCGCGGCGGCTGCGGCGCTCGCGGGCGGGTGCGGCGGCCGTTTCGTTGGCGGTCTTGTTGCGCAACGGGCCGATCTTTTCGATGATCAGGTCCAGTGTCGGGCGCTCGCGGCGCACATGTTCGTCGAGCGCCACGCGCATGGCGGCGAGGTGGCCGCAGGTGGTGCCGCAGCAGCCGCCGATGATCTTGGCGCCGGCATCGGCCGCAAGGCGCACATATTCGGCCATCAGCGGCGGCGTGCCGGAATAGTGGATCTCGGAGCCGCGGAATTCCGGAATGCCGCAATTGCCCTTGACGATCACGGTCGCGCCGGGTGCGGCCTCGGTCATGTCGAGCAGCGAGGAAAGAATGTCGGAAGCACCGACGCCGCAATTGGCGCCGACGGCGACCGGGCCGTCACCGAAGTCGGTCGCAACGCCATGGATGTCCTTCGGATGCAGGCCCATCATCGTCTTGCCGGCGGTGTCGAACGAGCCGGTATAGACGTAGGGAAGGCCGACCTTGGCGGCAGCTTCGGCGGCAGCACGGATTTCGTCGGGCGAGGACATGGTCTCGATCCAGGCGACTTCGGCGCCGCCGGCCTTCAGGCCCTCGATCTGCTCGACGAAGGCTGAAACCGCATCCTCGTAGGAAAGCGCGCCGAGCGGGATCAGCAACTCGCCGGTCGGGCCGACGGAGCCGGCGGTGATGACCTTGCGCGATGCTTTGTCGGCAACGGCACGGGCGATCTCGGCGGCGCGCTTGTTCAGCGCATGCACGCGGTCGTCGGCCTGGTGCAGTTTCAGGCGATGGCGGGTGCCACCAAAGGTGTTGGTGAGGATAATGTCGGCGCCGGCGTCGACGAAATCCTGGTGCAGCTTGGTGATGTTCTCCGGCTTCGTCTCGTTCCAGAGTTCCGGCGCTTCGCCGGCCTCGAGGCCCATGGCAAAGAGCGACGTGCCGGTGGCACCATCGGCGAGAAGCACGCCTTTTTCGGCAAGCAGAGCGGAGAGGGCATTGGATGCTGCGGTCATCGGTTTTTCCCGGGTAGATCACGACGATCCTGGGTCGGGCCGACCTAGGATCGTGAACGTGATCGGTTTTAACAAGTCCG
Organism: Ensifer sp. ZNC0028; assembly: GCF_000799055.1. Lineage (NCBI taxonomy): Bacteria > Pseudomonadati > Pseudomonadota > Alphaproteobacteria > Hyphomicrobiales > Rhizobiaceae > Ensifer > Ensifer sp. ZNC0028. The sequence goes on along the minus strand of NZ_JTLA01000136.1, from coordinate 1,176 downwards.
AGCGGGTCGCGGGCGGAAAACCGCAAACACTTTTCCTCGACCCGCTCGGGAGAAGTTGCAGCAAGATATAAAGATATCTTTATGTCTTGGCAAGCGTTCAGCGATGGGAGGTTGCCGGTTCGGCGCGCATGCTCATGCGGCCGGCGAGCCCAAGGCCGAAGACGGCGAGCGCCGTCAGCAGCCACATCGGATCGGCGCGGTTCAAAAAGAAGCTTTCGAGCATGGCGTTGTAGGTCATGAAGATCACCACCATGACGCAGAAATCGGCAAAGATGCGGCCCTGCTGCCGGCGATAGGCCCGCGCATAGTCGAAGAGCGGTTTGATAAAGAGCAGGGCGGTCATGAGGATGCCGCCGGGCAGGCCGAACATCAGCACCGCGTCGAGATAGCTGTTGTGGCCGGTAACGATGCCGCGCACGTCCCAACTCGCCTCGAAATTCGCCTCCATGCCCATGATCACCGGCGAGAGCCAGAAGCTCGCATAGCCCTGGCCGAGCCAGGGGCGCTCGGCAATGCTGGCGCTCGCAAATTTCCAGATGTCGTCGCGACCGGTGAAGGTCGCATCGTCGAGCAGCAGCTTGGTGATTGAGAGCAGCGTGTCGGAATAGATGGTGCCGAGCGTCAGGCCGAAGACCAGCACCGACATGGCGAGGTGTGCGAGGATCATCAGCCCCGGGCTGCGCACCGCACGACCGGCAAGGACGAGGCCGATCGCGATCGGCAGGAAACCGATCGTCGTCTTCGACCCCGTGTGCAGCACGAAATTGGCGGCCAGCAGCGTGATTGCCCAGCCGCGAAGCGGCGCGCCGGCGCGCAGGCAATAAATGCCGAACATGCAGAGGATGGAGAAGACCGGCGCCGAGACGTTCTTGTGCAGCAGGTGGCCGCGCCAGAAACCGGCGTGCCAGGGCTCGTCGCCGAAGGCCGAATGGATGGCGCGGTCGGGCGCCACGAAGAGAGCGGCATAGTCGATCAGGATCAGAAGCAGGATCGCATTGGCGCCGGCATTGACGAAATCGCGCTCGCTCTTCGGCAGCACCAGCACGCCCGCCACCATGATCATGGCGACGAGGCTGAGCGTCAGGCCGCGGGCCGAAGCCGCCGGGTCATAGGACTGCAGGCAGGAGAAATAGGCGATGGCGAAGATCGCGATCCAGGCCGGAGAGACGAGGCGGG
>NZ_JTLA01000013.1:0-58330 GCF_000799055.1 Ensifer sp. ZNC0028 | reverse complement strand
GGCTACTATCCCCGTTACGGCTACTATCGCGACTATCCCCGCCGTTACTACGGCGGCAACTACTACTATCGCGATCGCTATGTCGGTGGCGGCAATGCCCATGTCAGCTGGTGCCTGTCGCGCTACCGTTCCTACAATCCGGCAACCAACCGGTTCTTAAGCTACGGTGGCGCCTACAAGGTCTGCTATTCGCCTTACCGCTAGAGGCGGTGCGTCCACGTGAACGCGCAAGAGACGCTCTAGCGCCCTGATCGAGGCCCGGCCTGGCCGTGCCGCCTGCGCCCCTTTGGCCCCGCGTCAGCGGGAGGTGGAGGCTTTGCGCGCCATTGCCGGCTCTTGCGTGCTCCAACATCTCGGCAGCGCGAGTTAAACCGGCATTAACCGCGAAGGCCTACCGTTTCGAGACGATCCATCGTGCTGCCAGGATGAAACATGCTGCTTCCGACCCAGCAATCTGCCGCCACCGCGACGACCAATCTGGTCGGCTCGATCCTCAGGGACATCGAGAAGCGGCAGACGGAGGAAGAGGAAAAGGCCAAGGGCACAAAGGACGACAGGCTCCTGAGGGAGCAGGTCAAGCCTGATGGCGCTCAAAAGGCGGCCAACGAGAAGATCAACGGCTACTTCTTCGATCATGCCCGCAACGACGCCAGCAACAACCGCGCCGTGCTCATCCGAGAGGTCGGAAAGATCTTCGGTGTCGAGCGCGAAACGTTCAAGTCCGATGCGGCCTTTGCAAGGGAAATCGAGAACCAGCTGAAGCAGCTGGAATCGCCCGCCATAGCGAAAATCGAGGAAGAACTGGGGCTCGACAAGCTCGGACTATCGCTTACGGAGTTGGTCGAGGCGCTCAAGAACCCCGGCGGCCCGGAAAACGACGCACTGAAGGTTGCGCTCGGCGAAACGAGCGACAAGGGGCCTCAAAGCGCTGCACAAGCCGCAAATGCCGTCGACCGCCTGAAGAGCGCGACGGAACCTGCGTCGACCGAGGAAGCCCAGCTCAACAGCCTGCGCGGCGACCCGACGCGCAGAACCGACAAGCTGTCGCTCGACGAAGAGGAGCAGCAGCTGCGGGCGCTCCAGCTCAAGGACGAGATGGAAGACGTCGCCGACCAGCGCACGGCCGGCGCACCATCCTTGCTTCGCTTCGACGACAATGGCCTCTACAGGCTCGCTGCGCTAGGCCTCTGACGGCTTTCGGCGCACGATACCGAGCCGCGCCATGACCTCCTTGGGTATGTCGTAGCGGCGCACCACATCGCGGCTGTCGCACAGACCGCAGATCTCCCGCTGAATGAGAAAGGCCCAGACGGCGTCGGCCGCCTCGTCGAGCACCCGCTCGCGCAGGTCCGCCGCCGCATCTCCCTTTAATGCCGCAAGTGCAGCGAGCGCCTTTTCGACCTTGAGGCCATGCCGGCCGAGCGCATCGGCGCGCTCGGACATCAATTCGTATTCGAGCACGTTGAAGGCGCCAGCCGTCGAGAAGCTCGGGCTTAGGGCTTTTGGGGGACGGACTGTCATCCGAAACTCCTGGCACAGACAGCGTGCGAGCCTGCAGAGCAGGCCCCCTTAAAAGATAGGCCTTGCCGACCCGTCCGCAAGCCGGACCGCGACATGCGGGGCGTCGAAACATGGTTAAGAATTCATAAACCTCTTTCTCCTAATCTCAAACCATCATGCCGATTCTCCTATCCGCGGCCGAGCCGCGGCTGTCTGGCCATTCGCCACGACGCGCATGAGGCGCCAACCCGCAAGTGATGAACAGAAAGTCGCGCGCAAGCCGAAAAGTCGGACCGCGCCCAAGCGCGTTTCGTCGCTCGACGACGATTGGTCAAACCGAGGTCATGCGAGATGGAGACCAGAATGCTGATACCCATCCAGGCGGCCCGAACCGCGGCCAGCACAGAAGAGACGACCGCAAGGACGCTGCAGCCTGCAGCACCGTTGACCGCCAGCCAGCGTGGCGAAGCCATACAGAAAATCCTCGATGCGTTGACACGGCATCTGTCCGGTCGCGAGATCCTTTCGAAGGACGCGCTGGTGCGACTGATGGAGGATCTGGCGCGCATCCTCAAATTCCCGCCACTGCCGCAGGAAGGTGGGCGCGATTTCGTCCGGCGGCTGGTCGCCTTCCTCGAATCCATGCCGACGTCCGATCGGGTGCTTTTGGAGCGGCAGCTCGGCGGGCGCAATCTTTCAATCCGCGTCGGCCTGCTGGCGGAGCTGCCGGCCATCCGCAACGGCACGAATACGCCGGGCGGCACTGCGACACCCATGCCAGCGCAGGCGCGTGACGTCATTCTGCGCAACCCCTCGCTCCAGCCGGCGCTGCCTTTGAGCCAGGCTGCCGCACGCACACCGCTCGGCGGTGAAGTCGCCCTTCTACAGGCGGTGCTGCGCAAGACCTTTGGCGTTGGCAACGATGTGACCGAGCCGCGTGGCGAGGAACTGGAAACGGTCGGAACCGAAGCGTCGTCGAAGGGCCGGAGCGAAAAGCCCGCGGAGCGAGGCGACGCGCGCGCAAACGGCGCGAAGAGCGCTTCGTCGGGCGATACGCCGATCGGCAGCGCTGCCGCCCTGCTTGCCGGCGAAGGCGAGATTGCGGAAGCGGCATCGCTGGCCGGCCCCATGGCCGAGGCCGAGGAAGCCCTGCAATCCGGCGAAACCGGGCATGGAGAGATAGAAGCCCCGGCCGAAGACAGTGCCGCAGCGCCGCTCGACGCGCACGGCGCCGACGGGACGGAGACCGCCGAAACGATCGAAGGCGAGGATCCCGACGGCACCTACGGACCGCTGCCCGATGCCGACGAGGAAGACGGCCACAGGACCACTGCGGCCGGTCGCAACGATCCGGAGGCGCGCCCGGCACGCGTGCTTTCCGAGGCGATCAAGACGCTCATCCGCGACAGCGTGGCCTTGCCTGCCGGCGCGGCCGATGGCGATCCCGGATCGGCGGCGCAGCAACCGATTGAGGAACCGGCCACCCAATCCCAGACGCCCGCCAAGGACGCCGGCACGCGCATCGCCGATGCCGCCGCCCGCCAGCACACCGTAACGGCCGCAGACACGAGCTTGCCGTCGCTCTTGGATGATCGCCCCGAGGAGACGGTCCAGCCGCGCGCAACCACAGACATTCGCCCACAGCGTGCTACGGACGAACAGACGGTGCAACAGATGATCGCCAGGCTGGTGGAAAACGGCCTGCCGCGTGAGGCCATCCCCTTCGCCATGATCCCCTATCCGACGGACGCGGGCGAGGTGGAAGGCGAAGACCATTCGCGCGGCATGCCTGGAGGCTCCGGCGAAGAGGCAACGGGCGAGGAAGAAACGGCACAAGAGGGCAGCGACGGAAATCCGGAAGACGGAGAGCCGACCGGCGAAGCCATGCCGGAGGACGAGGCACCGGAAACGCCCGACGCCTATGATCTTTACCGCAGGCTCGGCGGTCTCGGTTAGGACACCGGCTCAGACTTGGGCTCGGGCCTGGACTTGGGCTCGGGCCTGGACGCGCCCAAAGCTGCGCGCCGATTTCACACTTCGGGCTTACAAAGAAAAACCCGCGGAGATCGCTCTCCGCGGGTTTTTCAATTCAAACGTCAGGCAACGATTACTCGTTGTTCTGGCGGTTCTTCAGAGCTGCGCCGAGGATGTCGCCGAGCGAAGCGCCCGAGTCGGACGAACCGAACTGAGCAACGGCTTCCTTCTCTTCAGCGATTTCCAGAGCCTTGATCGACAGCTGGATCTTGCGGTCCTTCTTGGAGAAGTTGGTGACGCGAGCGTCGACAACCTGACCAACCGAGAAACGCTCCGGACGCTGTTCGTCACGATCACGCGACAGGTCAGCGCGGCGGATGAACGAGGTGATGTCTTCGTGGTTAACGAGCTTCACTTCGATGCCACCATCGTTGATCGCGATGATTTCGGCCGAAACAACGGCGTTCTTGCGCAGTTCGCCCGAAGCAGCGGCGTCGCCGACTGCATCCTTGCCGAGCTGCTTGATGCCGAGCGAGATGCGTTCCTTCTCGACGTCGACGTCGAGAACAACAGCGCGAACGACGTCGCCCTTGTTGAACTCTTCGATGACCTGCTCGCCCGGACGGTTCCAGTCGAGGTCGGAAAGGTGAACCATGCCGTCAACGTCGCCGTCGAGGCCGATGAACAGGCCGAATTCGGTCTTGTTCTTGACTTCGCCTTCGACTTCGGTGCCAGCCGGATGGCTATGCGCGAATGCCTGCCACGGGTTCTCAAGCGTCTGCTTGAGGCCGAGCGAGATACGACGCTTGGTCGGATCGACTTCGAGAACGACAACGTCGACTTCCTGGCTCGTGGACAGGATCTTGCCGGGGTGTACGTTCTTCTTGGTCCAGGACATTTCGGAGATGTGGATCAGGCCTTCGATGCCCGGCTCCAGCTCGACGAACGCACCGTAGTCGGTGATGTTCGTGACGGTACCGGAGATCTTCTTGCCGACCGGGTACTTCGCACCGATACCATCCCACGGATCCGACTCGAGCTGCTTCATGCCGAGCGAGATGCGGTGGGTTTCCTGGTTGATGCGGATGATCTGAACCTTGACCTGCTGGCCGATGTTCAGGATCTCCGACGGATGGTTCACGCGACGCCATGCCATGTCGGTGACATGGAGCAGACCGTCGATGCCGCCGAGGTCGACGAACGCACCGTAATCGGTGATGTTCTTGACGACGCCTTCGACAACCTGGCCTTCTTCAAGGTTCTGAACGATTTCAGAACGCTGTTCGGCGCGGGATTCTTCCAGAACGGTACGACGCGATACGACGATGTTGCCGCGGCGCTTGTCCATCTTGAGGATTTCGAAGGGCTGCGGGTTGTGCATCAGCGGGGTCACGTCGCGGATCGGACGGATGTCGACCTGCGAGCGCGGAAGGAAGGCAACGGCGCCGTCGAGATCGACGGTGAAGCCACCCTTGACCTGGTTGAAGATGATGCCTTCGACGCGTTCGCCGGCTTCAAACTTCACTTCCAGGCGCATCCAGCTTTCTTCGCGGCGAGCCTTTTCGCGCGACAGAACAGCTTCGCCGAGCGCGTTTTCGATGCGCTCAACGTAGACTTCGACTTCGTCGCCGACCTTGAGCGAGCCGTCCTTCGCCTTCGCGCCGAATTCCTTCAGAGCGATGCGGCCTTCGACCTTCAGGCCGACGTCGACAACGGCGACGTCCTTTTCGATGGCCGTAACGATGCCCTTGGCAACATAGCCTTCGGCGAGATCGGTCTTCGCGAAGGATTCTTCGAGAAGCGCTGCGAAATCGTCACGGGTAGGGTTGGTAGCAGACATGGAATCTCCTGCATGCATCTCATTCGAGACGCACATGCGCCGGGGGCTGGTGTTGAACAGGCCTGAACCCAGTCCGCTCCATTTGAAGGAGCAATCCGGCGCGTGGACGGAATTTCAGGCTTATGCAAGAAGGGCGATCCTGACAGTGTCTGGGATGGGCTCTTCTTCAGATCTTCTTGATCAGGGCCGCCTCGATCAAAGTCTTCGCGGCCTGAAACGCCGCCTCTATACTCATTTCGGACGTATCAAGCAAGTGCGCATCCTCGGCCGGGCGCAAAGGACTGTCGGCACGCCCCATGTCGCGCTCGTCGCGCTTCTTCACATCCTCGAAAATCGCCTGGTAGTCGGCCGGCTGGCCATTGCCGATGATCTCGTCGTAGCGGCGCCTGGCCCGCACTTCCGGCGAGGCGGTGACATAGAGTTTTACCGGCGCATCCGGGCAGACGACCGTGCCGATGTCGCGGCCGTCGAGAACCGTGCCGGGCTCGCGCAGCGAAAAGGCACGCTGCGCCTCGACCAGCGCCCGCCGCACGGCCGGCATGACGGCAATCTTCGAGGCCGCCTCGCCGATCGCGTGGGCGGAAAGCACCGCGCGATCGAGGCCTGCCAGTTCGACCTCGCGCGCCACCTTTTCTGCGACCGCCTCGTCGTCGAGCGGCAGGCCGGCATCGAGCAGTGCCTTGGCGGTGGCGCGATAGGTCAGCCCCGTATCGAGATGATGGAAGCCGTATTCCTCGGCGATGCGGCGCGAAAGCGTGCCCTTGCCGGCTGCGGCCGGTCCGTCGATGGCGATGGTGAACGTCATTTTCCAACCTGCATATGTATATGGTCGTCGTGCCTGGCGGCCCGGCAACCCTGAAACCGAATGGATTCCGCTTCGACGCCAAGTCGCTGCGCCAGATGCGGCTCCACGAAAATCTTCTCGATGCCGAAACCGCTCCCCTCGCCCGAGAGCCAGCGGAGCGCCTCTGCGGTTCGGCCTTCCTCCAGCGGCAAGGGCTGCCACAGCGACTGCAAGAAGTCCAAGTCCCAGCGCAAGGTCAAGAGGTCTTCGCGATCCCGGCACGGGAGAATGCTCTCCGCTCTCGGCTGCTCGAAGGCGAAATAGCCGATCGGCGAGCGGGTCGCCCTATCCTTATAGCTGCCCTTGGCGTCCTGATAGAAGAATGCGACATCGAACTTCCGTCCGTCCGAATGGGAGAGATGCGGGAAAAGCGGAAAGCCGTCGAAGAACGGAAAGTTGGCGTCGAGCGCCAAGGTGGTCGTTCCGGGGAACGCCTGATCCATATGGCGCGACAGGGCGGTCGCCGCGTCCTTCAGTTCCGGAACGACATATTGGCGGTTCAGGACGCAGAAGAGCGGTGACTGCATCTTCAGCCGCGACGTGCCGTCGTCGAAACAGGGCAGAGGAACGCGGCCGAAGATTGGCGCAACGGCATAGCTGAACGCGGTCCCTGCCGCATAGAGGCCGAGAAAGAGCGCGAGGAACACGGCAACGCCGGCCCTCCTTCGGCGCAAGAGCACACTAGTGACGAGCCAGACGGCGCCGCCGATCTGCGTCAGCAGGGTCAGAAGCACCACGGCCGCAAGCGTCAGCAGCCACCTTATTGTCACTGCCAGCGTCGTGGACCTCACGCGATGCTCGCGCCGAGACCGGCCATCAGGTCCATGAAGCCAGGAAAGCTTGTCGCGATCATCGACACGTCATCGACGGTGACCGGATGTTCGGCTGCAAGTCCAAGAACCAGGAAGCTCATGGCGATGCGGTGATCGAGATGGGTCTTGACCGATGCGCCGGCTGCGCTTCCGAGCCCCTTGCCGTCGCGACGGCCGCGCACCATCAGCGAAGAAGCCCCCTCCTCGCATTCGACGCCATTGAGCGTCAGGCCTGCCGTGATGGCGGCGAGACGATCGGACTCCTTTGGCCGCAGTTCGTCGAGGCCGGTCATGACGGTCTTACCCTCGGCAAAGACGGCGGCGATGGCGAGAGCCGGGTACTCGTCGATCATCGAGGCGGCGCGCTCTTCAGGAACCGTGACGCCGCTCAGTTCGGAATGCCGTACGCGCAGATCCGCCACGTCTTCCCCGCCAACCTGGCTGCTGTCGATCACCTCGATATCCCCGCCCATCTCCTGAAGCGTCAAGATCAGGCCCGTGCGCGTCGGGTTCATCAGCACGTTGGTGATCGTGATGTCGGAGCCCGGAACGATCAGGGCCGCGACCAGTGGGAAAGCCGCCGACGAAGGATCGCCGGGCACGTCGATCTCCTGGCCGGTAAGCTTGCCGCGACCTTCAAGGCAGATCGTACGAACGCCGCTGACGTCGGTCTCGACAGAGAGCGCGGCGCCAAATGCCTCCAGCATCCGTTCCGTATGATCGCGCGTCATGACCGGTTCGATGACGGTGGTGATGCCGGGCGCGTTGAGACCGGCGAGCAGCACCGCCGACTTCGCCTGGGCGGAGGCGACCGGCACCCGGTAGGCGATCGGCGTCGGCGTCTTCGGTCCGCGAAGGGTCACCGGCAGGCGATCGCCTGCGGCCGCCCTCACCTGCACGCCCATTTCGCGCAAGGGGTCGAGAACCCGCGCCATCGGCCGGCGGCTGAGCGAGGCATCGCCAACGAATGTCGTTTCGAAGTCATAGACGCCCGCCAGCCCCATCACCAGACGGCAGCCCGTGCCCGCATTGCCGAAATCGAGCGGCGCCTCTGGTGCAAGCAGCGCGCCGTTGCCGACGCCATCGACGACAAAGGTGTTACCCTCCTTGCGGATGCGGGCCCCCATGGCCTGCATCGCGCGGCCGGTGGCCAGCACGTCTGCGCCTTCTAAAAGGCCCGTAATGCGCGTTTCGCCGCCAGCAAGCCCACCCAGCATCAGCGCCCGGTGCGAGATCGACTTGTCGCCGGGAATGCGGATCGACCCGCGCAGATCGGCGGATTTTCGGGCGGTGGCGGGCCTCGGGCCCGATCCATGAGACATGCGGCATCCTCTGGCCCGAAAAAGGGCGCTCTTGGCGAAAGGCGCAACCGCGCCCGTTCCGCAGCACTCCTATCACAACCCCTGTTGCGTGTTCCATAAATCGCGGTCGCGCGGAGATCGCCACAGGAGGCGGCAAGGGCCGGAAAGCCGGCAACGCCGGGGCTTTGGCGATTTGTCTTTGACAGATGCGGTCAAGACGATTATGGGGACCGGCTAATCATCATAAGCTTGATACCCTTTCCACCCGCCGGCTTTCCGGCAAGCGCCGGCTCGGCCGGCCATTCAAGAGGCTTTGACTGTGGCAAAACCGGAACTTGGAACAAAGCGCATCGACCCGGAAACGGGGCGCAAATTCTACGATCTGAACAGTGATCCGATCGTTTCGCCCTACACCGGCAAGTCCTATCCGCTGTCCTTCTTCGAAGAAACCTCGGTCGCCAAGGTGCTCGAGAAGGAAGAAGAAGAAGACGTAACGGAAGTCGATGCAGAGAACACCGAAGTCGAACTCGTTTCGCTCGAGGATGCCGATGATGAGGCAGCCGGCGGCGACGACCTGCCGGATCTCGGCGACGACGACGTCGAAATCGACGGCGACGACGATGACGACACCTTCCTGCAGACAGACGACGAAGACGACGACGACGACATGAGCGACCTCATCGGCGTGTCGGACGACGAAGAAGACGTCTAAGCGCTTCAAATGACAAAGAAATGCTCCCGTCCTCGGCCAAAGTGGCCCGGACGGGAGAAAAATGGCCCGGACAAAAAATAAATCCACAGGCCACGCATTTTTCGGCTTGCCATCCTCAAAAAGGGGAAGTAATAAGCCGCCACTCGCCGAGCACAACAGCCCGACGAGCTTCCCGGACCGGCCTAGCCGGAACCCGATATGGGGCTATAGCTCAGCTGGGAGAGCGCTTGCATGGCATGCAAGAGGTCAGCGGTTCGATCCCGCTTAGCTCCACCAAATCCTTCCTTCGATTGATCAGTGCCGGTCCTCACGGACCTTCGTCCGCTGCCATTTCGTCCAGCGAATCCAGGATCATCGTCAAGAGCCGGATGATGTCAGCCGACTCAAGCAGGGCGTTGCGGATTTCGCGTTCGGACCGGCTGGGGATGGAACCGGCGATATCCAGAAGGATGTTGGTTACGTCCGGCGCTTCGGTGTTCGGCTCCATGCCCGTCTGCTCGCGCATGCAGCGGATCAGCGCCACTGCGCCTTCAAGCAAGCGCTGTGCCTGCAGCGGGGTGAGGTCATGAACCTCGTTGGCGGCACGAAACAGCTGCGATCGGAAGCCGGCTATCGTGGTCATCTCGGGGATGATACTCCTTTCGGCTTCAAATGAAAGTGGTGGCCGGAGCCGCCCACGCAACGTTCGGATGAACAGGATGCATGCGCTAGCTTGCGCGAACGCGAACAGCCGTTTCGCGCGCGCCACCTGCCCGCGCCGCCATGCATTCATGATTTGTTAAGCAGCGGAACGCAGAAGCTGGTGCCATGTTTCTGATCTCGAAAATCTTCTGGCTCATCGCGCAGCCGCTGTCGTTCTCGCTGCTTGCCGTCATCGCCGGGCTGCTTGCGACGGCCATCGGCTGGCGCCGGATCGGCGCCGTTCTCGGCAGCCTCGGCGCGCTGGTGCTTTTCCTCAGCCTGTTCACCACCACAGGCCCCTATGCGCTGCAAGCGCTCGAAGATCGATTTGCGCGCCCGACACCGCCGACAGCGCTCTCCTGCATCATCGTACTCGGCGGCGCCTTCGAAAACGAAGTCATGGCGAGCCGTGGCGGCACGGAACTCAACCAGGCGGCAGACCGCTTCATCGAGACCGCGAGCCTTGCCAAGCGTTATCCCGAAGCGCGGATCCTCGTCTCCGGCGGCGACGGCTCGATCAGCGGCGCCTACGAGGGCGATGCGCTGGCCTCGAAGGCGTTCTTCGACATCTTCGGGATCGCCGCGGATCGGGTGATCCGCGAGGAAGATTCGCGCACCACCTTCGAGAACGCGCGCTACACCAAGGACCTGCTGGCGGCAAACGGACTTTCACAGTGCGCGCTCGTCACCTCGGCCTATCATATGCCGCGCTCCGTCGGGCTCTTCCGCGCCAACGACATCGATGTCCTGCCCTGGCCGACCGACTACCGCACCAGCGGCAAGGTGCGCCTTGGCTTCGATTTCACCCAGCCTTCGCTGAACGCGCAGCTGACGACGACGGCCGCCAAGGAATGGACCGGGCTTGTTGCCTATTACCTGCTCGGCCGCACCCAGGCCGTGCTGCCGCGATAGGAAGTCATGACATGCCCCACTGCTGCAAATGGCAGTTCGCCCCCTGACTTCATCCTGGCGGTGCGCTAATGATCTGCGGGAGCCAATCGGGCTGAAACGGAGCGCCCATGCCGATCCTCGAAATCCTCGACTATGCCGGTGTGGCCGTGTTTGCCGCAACCGGGGCGCTGTCGGCCTCGCGCAAGCAACTCGATATCATCGGCTATCTGTTCCTGGCCTCGGTCACCGGCATTGGCGGCGGCACGATGCGTGACGTCGTGCTCGGCGCAACGCCCGTCTTCTGGGTCACCAACCCGACCTATCTGCTGGTCTGCGCCACCGTCGCCGTTCTCCTGTTCTTCACCGCCCATCTCTTCGATTCTCGCTACCGGGTGCTCGTCTGGCTCGATGCGATCGGGCTGTCGGCCTATTGCGTGATGGGTGCGGCGAAAGGCTATGCAGCGACGGGGTCGCCGAGCGTCGCGCTCGTTACCGGCATGCTGACGGCGACGTTCGGCGGCGTGCTTCGCGACCTGCTGGCCGGAGAACCCTCGGTGCTGCTGCGGCCGGAAGTCTACGTGACGGCAGCGCTGATTGGTGCCAGCGCCTACGTGTTGGCGACGATGGTGGGACTGCCGCTTGTGGCCGCCTCAACGCTCGGCGTGGCCTCGGCCTTTGCCGTGCGTGCCGGTGCGCTCAAGTTCGGATGGACGCTGCCGACCGGCAAGGCGCTGCCGGGCCGCGATCCGGACGACGTGATGTGAGCCTTTCGCACGTGCGCCTATGACAGGCGGCGGACAGCCCCGGTATCGTAGTTGATGCGGTGTCGGCCGCCACCCGGGCGGCTTCAGCGAAAGGGATACCGCATGCGTTTCTTCAGCAACAAGTTTGCCGCACTCGCCCTTCTTTGCATGGCCTCGCCGGCATTTGCCGCCACGACCGTCAAGGTCGTCGAAGGTGGTGAAGCGGGCGGCCCGATGACACTGACACTCGACCAGTCGACGATAAAGGCCGGAGAGACGGTCTTCCTGGTGCACAACGACGCCATGACCGAAGAGCACGAGATGGTGTTGGTGAAGCTGAAATCAGCCGACCAGAAGATCAATCTCATCGCGGCCAAGCATCGCGTCGACGAAAAGCAGCTCAAGAGCCTCGGCGAGGTTTCCGAACTGAAGCCTGGAGCCGACGGCCAGCTGAAAGCCAAGCTCGCGCCGGGCAGCTATGTGCTCCTTTGCAATATCAAAGGGCACTACGAGGCTGGCATGCGCGCCAATCTGACGGTGACGGAATAGCGGCGATCGATCGCCATCGCGGCCACCGTGAAGGTGGCCGCCGTATCAGCGGCCGTTCTTGCGGCGCAGACGGATGACCACGTCGACATGGGCGATTTCCATGCCCTCGGGCGGCTCCGGCAGATTGTCGATGTGGATGTTGCTGACCGGAATATCGAGAACCTCGTTCTGGCCCTCGACGAAGAAGTGGTGATGGTCCGACACGTTGGTGTCGAAATAGGTCTTGGCGCTTTCCACCGCCAGCACGCGGATCATGCCGGCCTCGGTAAACTGGTGCAGCGTGTTGTAGACCGTCGCCAGCGACACCGGCACGCCGGCCATGACGGCCTCTTCGTGCAATTCTTCGACGGTCAGGTGGCGATCACCCTTGGCAAAGATCAGATCGGCGAGGGCAACGCGTTGACGGGTCGGACGCAGGCCTGAGTGGCGAAGCCTTTCTTCCGAACTCACTTCTGTTGCTTTCGTCATCAAGGGTCGTTCCATGTATCCCGGCGAAATTCACAATACTTCCTCCGCGATATAACTTTTACGTCCTCGCCTTTCAATAGATTCCAGCCCTGACAGGCGTTGCAAAGCCCGAAAAACCGGTCAAACTCGGGGAATGCTGGCAATTAACTCTGGTCGCGCCCACATTGATCCTGTAAGCGACGGCGGAGTGAAATCGTCATCTGGAGCGATGGAGACCGGACGGAAAACCGCAAGATCCGGGTCGCCACGCTTCATTTCAAGCCAAACTTGCTCTAAAGCAGGTCGGACAACACAATTTGTTACGCGGGGAAACATCTATTCATGACGACCAGACAATCCAGCTTCAACTATGAGGAAATCCTGGCCTGCGGCCGTGGAGAATTGTTTGGCCCCGGCAATGCCCAGCTGCCGCTGCCGCCGATGCTGATGGTCCACCGTATCACCGATATCTCGGAAACCGGCGGGGCCTTCGACAAGGGTTACTTGCGCGCGGAGTACGACGTGCGGCCGGACGACTGGTACTTCCCCTGCCACTTCCAGGGCAATCCGATCATGCCTGGCTGCCTCGGCCTTGACGGCATGTGGCAGCTGACCGGCTTCTACCTCGGTTGGCTCGGCGAGCCCGGCCGCGGCATGGCGCTTTCCACCGGCGAAGTGAAGTTCAAGGGCATGGTGCGTCCCCACACCAAGCTTCTCGAGTACGGCATCGACTTCAAGCGCGTCATGCGCGGACGGCTCGTGCTCGGCACAGCCGACGGCTGGCTGAAAGCCGATGGCGAGACTATCTATCAGGCGACCGACCTCCGCGTCGGCCTGTCGAAGGATAAGGCCGAGTAAGATCCAGGCCTTTCCGCAGCCAACGAAATAAAGAAAAGGTCAGTACCATGAGACGGGTTGTTGTCACGGGCCTCGGCATCGTTTCCTCGATCGGGAACAATGCAGACGAAGTCACGGCGTCGTTGCGCGATGCCAAGTCGGGCATCACGTTTTCTCCCGATTTCGCCGAGAACGGCTTCAAGTGCCAGGTCTGGGGCGCGCCGTCGCTCGATCCTACCGAACTCGTCGATCGCCGTGCCATGCGATTCCTGTCGCAGGGCGGCGCCTGGAACCACGTGGCGATGAAGCAGGCAATCGCCGACTCCGGTCTGGAAGAAGCCGTCATCGCCCGCAACGAGCGCACCGGCATCATCATGGGCTCGGGCGGACCGTCCACCCGCACGATCGTCGAAGCGGCCGACATCACCCGCAAGAACGTCAGCCCGAAGCGTATCGGCCCGTTCGCCGTTCCGAAGGCGATGTCGTCCACCGCATCGGCGACGCTTGCCACCTGGTTCCAGATCCACGGCGTCAACTATTCGATCTCGTCGGCCTGCTCGACCTCGGCCCATTGCATCGGCAATGCTGCCGAGATGATCCAGTGGGGCAAGCAGGACGTGATGTTTGCCGGGGGTCACGAAGACCTCGACTGGACCATGTCGAACCTGTTCGACGCCATGGGCGCCATGTCGTCGAAGTACAACGAAACGCCGTCGACGGCTTCACGCGCCTATGACGCCAACCGCGACGGCTTCGTCATTGCCGGCGGCGCAGGCGTTCTCGTTCTCGAAGAGCTGGAGCACGCCAAGGCCCGCGGCGCGAAGATCTACGCCGAAATCGTCGGCTACGGCGCGACCTCCGACGGCTACGACATGGTGGCTCCGTCGGGCGAAGGCGCGATCCGCTGCATGCGTCAGGCGCTCTCGACCGTGAAGGGCGATGTCGACTACATCAACACCCACGGCACCTCGACACCGGTTGGCGACAGCAAGGAAATCGGCGCGATCCGCGAAGTGTTCGGCAGCAAGATTCCGCACATCCAGTCGACCAAGTCGCTCACGGGCCACTCGCTCGGTGCGGCCGGCGTACAGGAATCGATCTACGGCCTGCTGATGATGCAGGCCGGCTTCATCGGTGAAAGCGCGCATATCAGCGAACTCGACCCGGAATTCGATGGCGTTCCGATCGTTCGCAAGCGCATCGACAATGCCAAGATCGATACGGTTCTTTCGAACTCCTTCGGCTTCGGTGGCACCAACGCAACGCTCGTCTTCCAGCGCTACAACGGATAACACCATGACGGGACTGATGACTGGAAAGCGTGGCCTCATCATGGGTGTGGCCAACAACCATTCTATTGCCTGGGGCATCGCCAAGTCGCTTGCAGCCCAAGGCGCGGAGCTGGCCTTCACCTATCAGGGCGAAGCGCTGGGCAAGCGCGTCAAGCCGCTGGCGGCCGAACTCGGTTCCGACTTCCTGCTTCCCTGCGATGTCGAAGACATTGCGTCGGTCGATGCCGTCATCGATGCGATCAAGGAACGCTGGGGCAAGCTCGACTTCATTGTCCATGCCATCGGCTTCTCGGACAAGAACGAGCTGAAGGGCCTCTACGCCGACACCTCGCGTGACAATTTCAGCCGCACGATGGTGATTTCCTGCTTCTCCTTCACCGAGATCGCCAAGCGGGCGGCCGAGCTGATGGATGAGGGCGGCTCGATGCTGACGCTCACCTATGGCGGCTCCATGCGCGTCATGCCGAACTACAACGTCATGGGCGTCGCCAAGGCGGCGCTCGAGGCTTCGGTGCGCTACCTCGCCGCCGACTACGGTGTTCGCGGCATTCGCGTCAACGCGATCTCGGCGGGCCCGATCCGTACACTTGCCGGCGCCGGCATTTCCGACGCCCGGGCGATGCTTTCCTGGCAGCAGAAGAATTCGCCGCTGCGCCGTACCGTCACGATCGACGATGTCGGCAGTTCGGCCCTCTATCTTCTTTCGGACCTTTCGCGCGGCGTGACCGGCGAAATCCACTATGTCGATTCCGGCTACAACATTACGTCGATGCCGGCACTCGATGCGCTCCGGACCGCCGACGCCGAGTAACGGCGGCGGCGAACGACCCAGCTTCTATCGAAAACCCCGGCGAGACATCTCGCCGGGGTTTCTTGTTTTGGGGTCGGTAAGGCTCGAGAAACATCAATCCGGAAGGCCGGCCTTGTGGAAGCCGTCGACGAAGTGCGCAAGCGTCGCTGCGTCGCGAAACGGCTCGGTCGTCGCCCAGAAACCGGTCGTAAAATGCGGGTTGGCGACGAGGAACAGGTCGACCTCGGCGCGCGCCTCGTCGAACCGCCCCAATTGCGCGAGGCTCGCCGCCAGGAAGCGACGGGAGCTGGTGCGGTAGGTCTCATCCTTGCGCAAAGTCTCGACCGCGGCTTCGTAGTCTCCGGCCGCATACTGCGCCTGGCCGAGCGTCAGATAGTACCAGCTTGCCGGATAGGGGTTCAGCCGGAACGCCTTGCGAATGTGTTCCATCCCTTCCTCGACCCGGCCCGCCAGCACCGTGATGTCGGACAATGTCGCCCAGGTGTCGGCTTCGTTCGGATCAAGCTCGATGGCCCTGGCAAACTCGGCGTCGGCCTCGGCGAAGTTGCGCTCGTAGGCAAGCAGGTTGGCCAGCACCCAGCGGCAGCCGGCATCGCTGGGATCGATCGCAACGGCTTTGCGCGCCAATTCCAGAGCGATGCCGCGGGTCGGTTCGATCGGCGCGCCCCAGTGCACCCACCCCATCCAGTGGTTCATGGCGAGCCAGCGATAGGCCTCGGCATAATCGGGGTCGAGCGAAACCGCGCGGGTGAGCATCAGATGCGCTTCCCGGGCGGTCTGCGGCGAATCGTCGATCAACTTGCGCGCCCTAACGCAGAGATCGTAGGCCTCGAGGCTCCTGGGGCGATTGCGTGACGGCGGCGTGCGCAGCCGGCCAAGCAGCGCCTGGACGATCTTCGCCGTCACCTCGTCCTGAACGGCAAAGATGTCTTCCAGATTGCGATCGAAGCGCTCGGCCCACAGGTGCTCTCCACTCAGCGCATCGACCAGCTGGGCATTGATGCGCACGCGTCCGGAGGCCCGCCGTGCGCTTCCTTCCAAGAGGTAACGCACGCCAAGATCCTCCGCGATCGCGCGCACGTCCATCGCCCTTCCCTTGTAGGCAAAGGTGGAGTTGCGGGCGATGACGAACAGACCACCGCTCCGGGAGAGATCGGTGATCAGGTCTTCCGTCAGCCCGTCCGCAAAGGAATCCTGATCGGGATCGTTGCTGAGGTTGACGAAGGGCAGCACCGCGATCGAAGGCCGGCCCGGCAGCGGCTTTCGCCCGCCTGCCAGCCGCTCGATGCTGCCCATGAAACGGTAGCCGATGCGCGGAACCGTTGAAATCCACTCGCCGCCGTCGGCAGCCCGGCCGAGCAGCTTCCTGAGCTGTGCGATCTGTACGGTGAGATTGCCTTCCTCGACGGCCGTGCCCGGCCAGGCGGCGTCCATCAGCTCGGTCTTGGCAAGAATTTCGCCTGGCCGTTCCACGAACGCCGCAAGCAGCTTCACGCCACGATACCCGACCGCAACCGGATCATCGTTCCGCAGGAGCGTTCCCGCACCCGGATCAAGCACGAATGGACCAAAGGCAAAACGCGTATCCTGCATGCGGCGATCTATAGCCCGTTTGGAAGATTTTGAGAACTTTTTGGAAGGGCTTAAGTACGGCGTCGATCCTATTTCGCAGAATCCAACCTCCTTCAGATCGAGGATCTCCGGATCCCTCAAAGCCGATAGCGAGGTTGTCATGAACAACGCCCCCTTTTCTCCCATCGTTTCCCCTCAGCCAGCGGCGCCGAAGACGCAGAGGAGCCCGACACGTTCGCTTTACCCCGTCGAGACGCTGAGACGGGTGGTCGCCGCCTGGCGTGAACGGAACCATTTTCACGTCGAGCTCGAGCGAAAGCTCAAGGGCGATCCGCATCTGATCGACGATATCGGCCTGACGAGACGCCAGGTCGAGGAGGAGCTCGCCAGACCCTTCTGGCAAGTGCTTTGAGGTGAGCCGCGCAATGACATCGGACCAGCAGCCACCACCGGCGCCGACCCTTGGCGAGGCGATCACAACGCTCCGGGAAGATCGGGCCCCATGGGCGGCGATGGCGGGCATCATCGCGACGGTCACCGTGTTTGCGGTGGCGCAGGGGCTCACCTATCCGCTGCTCAGCTTCATCCTGGAGCGGCAGCGGACGGAACCTGCCCTCATCGGCCTTTCGGCGGCCATGACGCCGCTTGGGTTCATCCTGTCGGCGCCTCTGATCCCGATGCTTTCACGGCGGCTGGGCGGTGCCCGGCTCGCGGTCCTGTGTTCGGTGCTGGCCGCCACCACGCTTGCCGCCATTGCCTGGACCGCCGACGTCTGGGCCTGGATGCCGCTGCGCTTTCTGCTGGGCGTCTTCGCCAATCCGCTATCCGTGATCAGCGAGACCTGGCTGGTGGCGATTACGCCCGCGTCCCGCCGGGGCCGCATCATGGGTCTCTATTCCTCTGTCGTCTCGGCCGGCTTCGCCATCGGGCCGCTGTCGCTCGGTCTGGTCGGAACGGCCGGCTGGTCGCCATTCCTGATCGGCATCGTGGCTTTCCTCGCCTGCGGCCTGATCCTGCTTGCCCTGGTGTCGCGCCTGCCGGAGATGCCGCAGCATGGGGAGGCGACTTCGGTCGCCGGCTTTTTCGCGCTGGCGCCGTTGCTGCTGTTTGCGGTCGCGACGGCTGCGGCCTTCGAGCAGACCCTGCTTTCGCTGCTTGCGGTCTATGGCGCAGCGCTTGGCAGCGACGAGGCGCGCGTCGCACCGCTCATCACCTGCTTCATTGCCGGCAATGCGTCGCTGCAGGTCCTGCTCGGACGGCTCTCCGAACGCAGGGGATCGAGGCGGACCATGCTGTTCTGCGTGCTTTCATCCCTGGCCGGATGCCTGCTGCTGCCATGGCTTTTCGACAGCTGGCTCATCTGGCCGCTTGTTTTTGTCTGGGGCGGCGTGACGTTCGGGATCTATACCCTGTCGCTGATCCAGCTCGGCGAGCGCTTCAACGGCCAGGCGCTGATCGCCGGCAACGCCGCCTTTGCCTTCGCCTGGGGCCTTGGCGGGATGGTCGGCTCGCCGGCAACGGGACTTGCCATGCAAGTGACCGGACACCACGGCCTGCCGCTGTCTCTCGGCCTGCTCTGCGCCGTCCTCGCTGGGCTGTTAATCGTCAAGGAACGCCGCCGCTGACGGACCCGGTCCGCCTGCCTTCTGCCGGCTGCCTCAAACCAGGATGAAGAGCACGAGCAAGGCCACGATGACCGCCGCTACGACGAAACCCGTATGGGTTCGGCGTGCGGGGTCAAGCGGCGAACGGTAGAGGCTCTGCAGGAACGACATGGGCACCTCGGAGGTCGCGCCATGTCCCTCGCCCTGCTTGATGTCCTTGGCAATAGCTTCGGCCGCATCCTCACTCAAGGGCGGCCTGTTCACTCCCGACGTCATGGATCTCATCCTCCGGCAGCAAAACCGGGCACATGGTGAGCCGGATCTGCGGCGAAGGCAACGGGCAAAGTCTGGCGTGCGGCCAGATGTAAAAAAGCCGGGTCATTCGCCCGGCTTTTCCATTCTTAGTTCGTGCAAAATGGACCCTGCTGGGCCTAGCGCTTGGCCCAGAGCACCTTGAAACGGGCGTTGCGGCAGGTCTCGCCATATTCCTTGGAATTTTCGGCCAGAACCTGCTCGTAGGGCAGGCCGCGATTGGCGACCATCATCAGCTTGCCACCCTGCTTCAGCGCCTTCAGCGCCGTCTTGATGATCGCGACGCCGAGCGCCGGCTCAGCCGCGTGGCCCTCATGGAAGGGCGGGTTCATGACGATGAGGTCGTACTTGTCGCGCGGCTCTTCGCTCGTCAGGTCGAACCAGTAGAAACGGGCCGGCATACGCGGCGCGTTCGCCATCATGTTGACGCGGGCCGCCTCGAGCGCCTCGTGATCGGCCTCGAAGAGGTCGACCCCCTTGGTGCCCGGCGACGCTTCTGCGAGCTTGGCTGCGAGATAGCCCCAGCCGGCGCCGAAATCGGCGGCATGACCGTGGAAATCGATCGGCAGACGCGAGGCCAGCAGTTCGGAGCCGGCATCGATACGGTCATGCGAGAACATGCCGGGCGATGCCTCGAACAGGCCATCGACGCGCACCGGCACCTTGGCGAGCTTCTGTACGGCGTCGGTGACATCTTCCGGACGGGTGAACCAGAAGGCGACGCCGTGGTATTTCGGCAGATGGTCGCCGTCCCATTCGAACTTGGCGATGCGCTTCTTCAGCGACTGGATGCCGTCTTCCTTGCCGCCGGCAACGACGATCAGGCCGCCTTCGCGCGTGCGCTTCAGCGCCTCGGCAATCCGGTCTTCGTTCTCGCCCTTGTGCTTGCCGCACAGGATCAGCGTGACGTCGTAGTCCTCGCCGGTGATTTCAGGCGCCACGTCGGCACGGGCGGCCTCCAGGGCGCGATAGAGCGGCCGCAGCGGCTGCACGGCGGAGATCGACGCCTCGAAGCCCTGGGGCAGCCTGTAGCCCGCTTCCGCGCCAAGGAACAGCACGCGCTCGCCCGCGCCCGGCGGGTCGATCACGCCGCTGTCGAACGGGTAAAACAGGGTCTTCAACGAATCTCGGCTCATCGGTCTATCCGTCATCTTCTTACAAGAAAGGGGCGCGGAGCGAACCGCCCCGCGCCCCGAATGCATTCGGGTGAAGCGCGCTTATTCAGCGGCTTCGCCGTCGCCCTTCTTCTCGGACTTCTCGGCAGCGATTTCCTTGCCGGTGGCCTGGTCGACGACCTTCATCGACAGGCGAACCTTGCCGCGCTCGTCGAAGCCCATGAGCTTGACCCAGACCTTGTCGCCTTCCTTGACGACGTCGGTCGTCTTGGCGACGCGCTCGGAAGCGAGCTGCGAGATGTGGACGAGGCCGTCACGGGCGCCGAAGAAGTTGACGAAGGCGCCGAAGTCGGCGGTCTTCACAACGGTGCCTTCGTAGATCTGGCCGACTTCCGGCTCGGCAACGATCGAGTGGATCCACTTGCGGGCCGCTTCGATTTCCTTGCCCGACGAAGAGGCGATCTTCACGGTGCCATCGTCTTCGATGTTGATCTTGGCGCCGGTCTTTTCGACGATTTCGCGGATGACCTTGCCGCCCGAACCGATGACTTCGCGGATCTTGTCGACCGGGATGTTCATGACTTCGATGCGCGGGGCAAATTCGCCGAGCTGGCCACGGCTTTCGGAGATGGCCTTGGCCATTTCGCCGAGGATGTGGAGACGGCCGCCCTTGGCCTGGTTGAGCGCGATGCCCATGATCTCTTCGGTGATGCCCTCGATCTTGATGTCCATCTGGAGCGAGGTGATACCGGCGTCGGTACCAGCGACCTTGAAGTCCATGTCGCCGAGGTGGTCTTCGTCGCCGAGGATGTCGGAGAGAACGGCGAAGCGCTCATCTTCCTTGATCAGGCCCATGGCGATACCGGCAACCGGCTTCGCAAGCGGCACACCAGCGTCCATGAGGGCGAGCGAGGTGCCGCAGACGGTAGCCATCGAGGACGAGCCGTTCGACTCGGTGATCTCGGAAACGACGCGCAGCGTATAGGGGAACTGCTCGGCTTCCGGCAGCATCGGGCGGATAGCGCGCCAGGCAAGCTTGCCGTGACCGATTTCGCGACGGCCCGGGGAGCCCATGCGACCGGTTTCACCGACCGAATAGGGCGGGAAGTTGTAGTGCAGCATGAAGCGTTCTTTGTACATGCCGGTCAGGCTGTCGACGTACTGTTCGTCTTCGCCGGTGCCGAGCGTGGCAACGACGATCGCCTGCGTCTCACCGCGGGTGAACAGGGCCGAACCGTGGGTGCGCGGCAGAAGGCCGACTTCCGATACGATCGCCCGAACGGTTTCGAGATCGCGGCCGTCGATGCGGCTCTTGGTGTCGAGGATGTTCCAGCGAACGATCTTGGCCTGCAGGTGCTTGAAGACGGCGCCGATGACTTCGGCAGTGTGCTTCGGCTCGGCGCCTTCCGGGAAGAAGTGTGCCTTCACCTTTGCCTTGACGGCGTCGACGGCAGCGTAGCGGGCAGCCTTCTCGGTGATCTTGTAGGCGTCGCGCAGTTCGGCTTCGGCCATGCCGAGCATTTCGGCTTCGAGCGCGGAATGATCTTCCGGCTGGAAGTCGCGCGGCTCCTTGGCGGCAACTTCAGCGAGCTTGATGATCGCGTCGATGACCGGCTGGAAACCCTTCTGGCCGAATACGACGGCGCCGAGCATGACGTCTTCCGCCAGTTCCTTGGCTTCCGATTCAACCATCAGCACCGCTTCCTGGGTGCCGGCAACGACGAGGTCGAGGGTCGATTCGTCCATCTCGTCGAGATGCGGGTTCAGCACGTACTGGCCGTTGATGTAGCCGACGCGCGCGCCGCCGATCGGGCCCATGAACGGGACACCCGACAGCGTCAGCGCAGCAGAAGCGGCAACCATCGACAGGACGTCGGGGTTGTTTTCAAGGTCATGCTGCATGACCGTGACGACGACCTGGGTGTCGTTCTTGTAGCCCTCGGGGAACAGCGGGCGGATCGGGCGGTCGATGAGGCGCGAAACAAGCGTTTCGTTTTCGCTCGGACGGCCTTCGCGCTTGAAGTAGCCACCCGGGATCTTGCCGGCGGCGTAGGTCTTTTCCTGGTAGTTGACGGTCAGCGGGAAGAAGTCCTGGCCCGGCTTCGGCGCCTTGGCCGAAACGACGGTGGCGAGAACGACGGTTTCGCCGTAGGTGGCGAGAACGGCGCCGTCAGCCTGACGGGCGACCTTGCCGGTTTCGAGCTTGAGCGGACGCCCAGCCCATTCGATTTCAACCTTGTGGGTATCGAACATGTTCTGTCCTTCGTGTGCGGCGGACCTCTCCGCGGCTGTTGCAGCGCGGGCGGTCGAAGGGCCGCATGAAATGGCGCATCACGGGCAAGACAACGGGAGGCTTCACGCTTTAGTCGGCTGGTTTCCGCTTTGCCCGTCCACCCGCTTTGAAGCGGCGTTTCCGGCAAGCAGGGGCCGAAGCATCCTGCAATCCTGCCCCATGACGGGCCATCGGTTGATCCGCGATACCGGCCCATCCGGCTCGCTGGACGCTCTCGTTTAGCCACGTTTCCTATGCGGCTGGAGAGTTTAATCGTCGAGCGTTCAACGCTCCATAAAAAAGCCGGCGGGCCGCAAAGACCCGCCGGATAAGTCGCTTAGCGACGGATGCCCAGGGCACCGATCAGCTTGGTGTAGCGCGCTTCGTCTTTCTTCTTCAGATAGTCGAGGAGCGAACGACGGCTGGAAACCATCGCGAGCAGACCACGGCGGGAATGGTTATCCTTCTTGTGGCCCTTGAAGTGTTCGGTCAGGTTGTTGATCCGTTCCGTCAGGATAGCAACCTGGACTTCCGGAGAACCGGTGTCGCCTTCAACGGTTGCAAATTCCTTGATGAGCTGAGCCTTACGCTCTGCAGCAATCGACATCGGATGATCCTTTCGATTTCGAGGATTTAGGGACGCCGTCAGCCGGGATGTCGTCCAGCTGCGGCCGTGAATGCAACGGGCATTTAGCCTTTTGCTGGCGTGCCTATAAACGAATTGGATGAAAAAGGAAAGGGTCATGGACCGGCGCTCGCGAAGGCCGGCGGATGGCCCCAATAACCGGTCGGGCACCGCTCCATCGGAGGCGATTTTATCCGGCCGCGATTGGCAGCTGTGCGGCTCGGATCGGCGGAGAAAACCCGCCGGCGGCCGGTCATGGCGCGTCGTCTTCGCCGGCCTGTCGCGGCACGGTGATCCGCCACTCGATACCGTCGGCATGCATCGTCCGCTCCAGCACCGCATTCAGGGCCATGCCGAGCATGCGTTCGAGCACGAGCGTGCCAAAACCCTTGCGGATCGGGTCTGACGGCTTGCCCGCGAGATCGGCCCCCTCCTCCCGCCAGCGAATGGCGATGCCCTCATCCTCCAGCGACCAGCTCAGCTTGACGACGCCGGTGGTATTGGCGAGCGCGCCGTATTTGGTGGCATTGGTCGCGAGCTCGTGCAGCGCCATGCCGAGCGTCTGGGCGATCTGGGTTTCGAGCCGCAAAGGCGGACCGGACAGGATCACCCGCCTCGGATCGTCAGGCGTGAACGGCTGCAGCTGGTTCTGGGCCAGTTCCCGGAAATCCACCCCTTGGGCGGCATTGGCGATCATCAGGTCGGTGGAGCGGGCGAGCCCGGCGATGCGCTTGCGGAAACTGTCGGCGAAATCGGCGGCGCTCTCGGCCGAATAGACCGACTGGTTCAACATCGACTGGATCACCGTCAGCTGGTTCTTCGAGCGGTGCGCCACCTCGCGCATCAGGAACCGGATTTCGCTCTCCGCCTTGGTGCGCGCGGCTGCCGCCCGCGCCAGTGCCGCTGAGACCTGCTCGACCTCGGCGATCATATGCGGGCGCGGCTCGATCCGCTCGCCGGCGCCAAGGCGGCGGGCATCCTGCGCCACAAGCTTCACACCCTGCGACAGGAGCCGCGCGATGGCCAGCGAACCGGCGATAGCGATGCCAGCAAAGATGATGCCGCCGAGCGAAAGCCACAGGAACGACCAGACGGCGGGCGCATCGACGATCGAGCGCGGCGCCCAGGCGATGATCCGCCAGCCGGTGATGACAGAGAATTCGGTCGCCACCCGATATTCCGTGCCGTTCTCCTTGATGTTGCGAACGCCGATGCTGATCGCCGGAACCTTGTCGAGAAAGAACGGCTTGCCGGCCTTGACCGCCGCATCCGAGGAGATGATGACCTTTCCCGCGCCGTCGACGAGGGCCGCGTTCCAGCCGGGCGACAGCGTATCGCGGTTGACGGCCTTGGCCATGTTCTCGGCGTTTTGCGTCAAGGCCAGCAGGTATTCCTCACCGGTCGAGAGTTTGGCCGGCAGATAGACGTTGAACACCCATTTTCCGGCGGTCTTGCCGAAGAAGACATTGGAGACGAGCGGCGCGCCGTTGTTGGTGAAGGCGCGCTCGATGGAGTCCGGGTCGGACCCCTTGCCGAGCTGCGTGCCGAAGGGAACGCGGGTGTTGAGCCGCTGCTCGTGCTTGCGATCAATGACGATCAGGTAGGAATCGGTCTGGGCCAGCGCTGTCGAGGCTCTCTCGTAAAAGGCCTGCAAATTGGCGTCCTCGATCGCCCGCGAGGTCGACAGCACCTTCAGCGTCGTCAGCATCCCCTCGACATCGCGCTCGACGATGCGCGTCACCGATCCGGTCGAGGCCTGCAGCAGCGAGGTGATAACCTGCTCCTGCGCGTCGACGCTGCGCTTCAGCACGACGAGCGAAAAGATGAAGGCCGGAACGATGGCGACCAGCAGCAACGACGTCAGATAGAAACTGAACGGGCGGGTCAGCCCATGGCGGGCGCGATCGACCATCGCCGCCAGGCCATTGCTTGCCCTGCGTTTTCCTTCCTCCGTCACACCGGTCACCTGCAACGTCCCTTTCCGTTCCCTGGCGGCATCAACGCCTTGGGCGCACGTCGCCGCAAATGGCGCAACCGCCAAACGGCAACGAAACGCGATAGGGAAACGGAATCACCTCGGATGGACTGGGAACCCATGCCGGGATCATGCGTCAAGGATGAAGCAAAGGCAAATGGTTCCGGGCGCTTAGCTTCCGGCGAAGACACGCTTGGGACGGAATTCACCCTCAGCGATCTCACCGATAGCGACCAGCTTGCCGCGCGCCGTGGCATAGGCCTCGGGCGTCGCCAGCGGTGCGTCGCGGCCGCGCAGGATGATGGGATTGCCCATTCTGAGACGGTGCGCCTGGTCGTCGTTGACAGGCACGTGCGGCAGGCTGGAAAGCGCTTCGCCGGTCTCGATCAGATAGGCGTCGAGTGCCGCCAGACGTTCCTGGTCGTCCTCGATCTTTTCCAAAGCCACCAGGTCGGCAAGCGGCACCATGTCCTCTTCCCCGAAAGGGGCGACGAAGGTACGGCGCAGCGACGCGATGTGACCGAAACACCCGAGATCGCGGCCCATGTCGCGGGCGAGCGAGCGCACATAGGTGCCCTTGCCGCATTCGATTTCGAAATGGGCGAGATTGGGTGCAGCCCCCAGCAGCGTCAGCCGGTGGACCTCGACCTCGCGGGCCGGGATCTCGACCGTCTCGCCGTCGCGGGCGAGATCATAGGCGCGCTCGCCATCGATCTTGATCGCCGAGAACTGCGGCGGGACCTGGCTGATGACGCCGGTATATTTCGGCAGAAGCGCGCGGATCGCCTCTTCGTTCGGCCGCTCGGCCGAGGAATGGGTGACCTCACCTTCGAGGTCGTCCGTGGAGCGCTCCTCGCCCCAGGCGACGGTGAATTCGTAGATCTTGCGTCCATCCATCACGTAAGGGACGGTCTTCGTCGCATCGCCAAGCGCAATCGGCAGCATGCCTGAGGCGAGCGGATCGAGGGTGCCGGCGTGGCCGGCCTTCTGGGCCTTGAACAGCCACTTGATCTTCGAGACGGCTTCGGTGGAGCCGAAGTCGAGCGGCTTGTCGAGGATCAGCCAGCCCGAGATCGGGCGGCCCTTGGGCTTACGCGGTTTGGACATGAAATCTACTATTCTTCGTCTTCGGTCTGGTCGAGATCGCGGCTGACTTCCGGCGAACGCAGGAGTTCATCGATCTTCTTGTAGTTGTCGAAGCTCGTATCGTCGCGGAAACGAACGTCGGGCATGTATTTCATCTGCCGAAGCTGCGGGCCGAGGCGGCCGCGAATGTACTTGGCGTTGCGGTTCAGCGCGTCGATGACTTCGTCATGGTTGGGTACGCCGAGCGGGGTCACGTAGGCGGTGGCGATCTTCAGATCCGGCGACATGCGCACTTCCGAGATCGCGATGACGGTCTTTTCGATCACGGGATCGCGAACTTCGCCGCGCTGCAGAACCTGCGTGATCGCTGCACGCACCTGTTCACCGACACGCAGCATGCGCTGGGAAGGGGCAGAGGATGTGGCTTTGGTCATGGTCGTTGGCTTTCCAAGGTATTGCGCCCGCCCGGGGCGGCAATCCGTTTTATTCTTAAGCGTAATATAGCGTCCCTGCCTCAGCCACGGGTAGCCCTGATTGCCTGCGCCCGCTTTCTTTGACGCAGCCCCAGAAAGACGCCCGTAGCGGTCAACACGAGCGCGGACAGCAGATGGATCAGTTCGAACTGCGGATGAGCGCAACCCTCATTGATAGCCGACTGCCATACCTGGTGCTCGGCATCTCCCCAGGATGTGATGGCCATCATCAGGAGGAGGCCGCCGAGAAGACTCCCGACCCAAAGCAGCGCCCGAAGGCGCAAAACCACTGAACCGATAAACAGACAGAAAAGCGCCGCCAGGCCGACCCAATTGGTCAGGAAAGCGGCCACCTCGTTGAAAACCGAGAAATTCTGCCCATCCCATCCGGGATAGATCTTGTCGCAGACTTCCGCGAAAGCCGGCGTCCGCCAAAACGACACAACAGCGGCCAAGGCCGCCGTTGTGCAGATTTGCCGGGCTTTCAGCCCCATTAGAGCGTCCGGGTGATATGCTCGACGCGGAAGCACTCGATCGTATCGCCGGCGCGGATGTCTTCGTAGTTCTCGAAGGCCATGCCGCATTCCTGACCGACGTTGACTTCAGAGACTTCGTCCTTGAAGCGCTTGAGGGTCTTGAGCTTGCCTTCGTGGATAACGACGTTGTCGCGAACCAGACGGACGCCGACGCCACGCTCGACCTTGCCTTCGGTGACGCGGCAACCCGCGACCTTGCCGACCTTGGTGATGTTGAACACCTCCAGGATCTCGGCGTTGCCGAGGAAGGTTTCGCGACGCTCCGGCGAGAGCAGACCCGACATCGCCGCCTTCACGTCATCCACCAGATCGTAGATGATGTTGTAGTAGCGGATCTCGATGCCGGCACGCTCGGCGGCCGAACGGGCCTGCGAGTTGGCGCGGACGTTGAAGCCGATGATCGCGGCGTTCGATGCCTCGGCGAGCGAGATATCGGACTCGGTGATACCACCGGCACCCGAATGCACGATGCGTGCACGCACTTCGTCGGTTCCGAGCTTTTCGAGAGCACCGGCGATCGCTTCGATCGAGCCCTGCACGTCGCCCTTGATGACCAGCGGGAACTCCTTGAGACCGGAGGTCTGGAGCTGGGTCATCATCTGCTCGAGCGAACCGCGCGAGCCGGACTGACGGGCAACCTGCTTCTCGCGGGCGAGACGCTGGCGGTATTCGGAGATCTCGCGAGCACGGCTTTCGTTTTCGACGACGGCGAACTTGTCACCGGCAGCCGGCGTACCCGACAGGCCGAGAACCTCGACCGGCATCGACGGGCCAGCTTCCTTGACGTGTTCGCCCTTGTCGTTGACGAGCGCGCGCACACGGCCCCACTGATCACCGGCGACGATGATCTGGCCCGGACGCAGCGTGCCCTTCTGAACGAGCACGGTCGCAACCGCACCACGGCCACGGTCAAGCTCGGCTTCGACCACCGTACCTTCGGCCGTCCGGTTCGGATTGGCGCGCAGGTCGAGGATTTCCGCCTGGAGCAGGATCGCTTCCAGCAGCTTGTCGAGGTTGGTGCCGTTCTTCGCGGAGACTTCCACGTCGAGAACTTCACCGCCCATGGATTCGACGAAGACTTCGTGCTGCAGCAGTTCGGTGCGAACCTTCTGCGGGTTTGCCGTCGGCTTGTCGACCTTGTTGATCGCCACGATGATCGGAACACCCGCCGCCTTGGCGTGGTTGATCGATTCGATCGTCTGCGGCATCACGCTGTCGTCAGCCGCAACCACCAGGATCGCGATGTCGGTCGCCTGGGCACCACGGGCACGCATGGCGGTGAACGCCGCGTGGCCGGGGGTGTCGATGAAGGTGATCTTGTTGCCGTTCTGCTCGACCTGGTAGGCGCCGATATGCTGGGTGATACCACCCGCTTCGCCGGCAACCACGTTGGCATGACGGATGGCGTCGAGCAGCGAGGTCTTGCCGTGGTCGACGTGACCCATGATCGTAACGATCGGCGGACGCGGCTCCATTTCTTCGTCCGAGTCCGAAACGTTGAAGATGCCTTCCTCGACGTCGGATTCCGAAACGCGCTTGACCGTGTGGCCGAATTCGCCAGCGATGAGTTCAGCCAGATCGGCGTCGATCAGATCGCCGGGCTTCATCATCTGACCTTCCTTCATCAGGTACTTGATGACATCGACGGCGCGTTCAGACATGCGCTGCGACAGTTCCTGAATGGTGATGGTTTCGGGCAGGATGACTTCGCGAGAAATCTTCTCGCGGGTTTCCTGCATCTGGCTGCGCTTGAACTTCTCCTGGCGACGACGCATGGCCGACAGCGAGCGAGCGCGCTGGCCGGCATCCTCATCGCCCGCGGTGCTCAGCGTCAGCTTGCCCTGGCGGCGACCATCGTCACCCTTCGGGCGGGCCGGAACCTTTGCCGGCTCCGGACGCACGACCTTGCCGCGAACCGGACCTGCGCCAGGACGCGGACCACGATCCTCATCCTTCTCGTTGTCGACCTTGCGGCCGCGCAGAGCGCCGGTCGGAGCCGGGGTCGGAAGTCCAGTTGCAGCTTCCGCAGGCCGTGCAGCCTGCGGGCGGCCGTCGGCGCGACGCTCGGTGGAAGCGGGTGCGCGAGCTGCCGCGGGGCGCTCTTCGACAACCTCTTCGACCTTTGCTTCGGGCTCGACTGCCGGACGGGCGGCTTCTTCAGCGGCGCGGCGTGCAGCTTCTTCCTTCTCCTGAAGGAGACGGGCTTCTTCCTCGCGCTTGCGGCGCGCTTCGTTCTCGGCGCGGATGACCGCTTCTTCGGCGTCGCGGATCTGCGCTTCGGCCAGAGCACGGCGGCGTGCATCGATCTCACCGGCTGAAAGCTGGTTCAGAACGACACCCACACGCGGCCGGTTGGCCTGGTTGGCTTCCTGGCGCGTCGAATGCTGCTGCGGCTGCGGGGCCGGGCGGCCGGAAGGCTGCGGCTGAGCCGGACGCTGCTCGACCGGGCGTGCGGCGGGAGCCGCGGCAACCGGCGTGATCGGGCGCTCGTCCTTAGGGCGATGGAAGGGGCGTTTCTTGGTTTCGACCACGACCGCCTTGGTGCGGCCACGGCCCATGTCCTGACGCACGGTCCCCTGCGAAACCCCGTGGGGCTTCAGGGTCAGCGTCTTCTTGCCTGCTGCGCTGCCTGTCTTGTCGTCGTTGTTGTCGGTCATTCCGTTCCGTTCCTAGCGATCAGGGCCGGATGCGTATCACCTGACCCTGTCTTCCAAATTGTCTCAAACAATGTACGCGATGCCAGACTGTGCCGGTGACTCGGGTCATTGCTGTGGCTTGCCAGCGCCGCCTTCGGCCCGGACCGGGACGGATCCTCGGTACTTTTCGAGCATGATTGCGCGCTTCACTACACCCTCACCCGCCTGCCCTGCAAGCGCTGCGGCATGGATAAAAGCATTACTTCCTAAAAGGCCCTCCATTTCCGCCCCGGTGAAGGGACGGAACGAAGGTATTTCCGTTTCGTCGTCGGCCACGAAGCTCATCGCCTTGCGGGCCTGGTCTATCTTGCGCACGCCGTCGGCGGCAGCATCGGCCGCGTGGAACACGGCAAGCGCTGCCAGACCGCGCACGGCCTGCTCCGTCTTCGTCGCGCCGGAAATGAACTGGGCCGCCTTGCGCGCCAAGTTCATCATTCCGGCCAGCTGCTCACCGAGCAGCCGGTCGACATCGTCGGCGAGCGTCGCGTCAGCCTTGACGTCCGCCTTGAGTGCGCGGGCGAAGAACTTCTTCGCCACCGCCTTCTCGATCAGCGCCCGCTCGGCCTTCACCCAGCAGCCGCGCCCCGGAAGCTGACGCTTCAGATCCGGAACGACGCGACCGTCGGGCCCGGCCACGAAGCGGATCAGTTCGTCGGGCGATCCGCTTTCGCGGGTGACGATGCAGGTCCGCGTGCTGCCGCTGCGATCCTTCGGACCCCCATCGACAGGCAGGGTGTCCGAAGGCAGGCTGTCGGCCTCATCAGAGACGGTCATCGCCCTTAAGCGTCCTGCTCGGCGCCTTCGGCAACGTCGATCGGCTCTTCACCTTCGACCTCGTCGCTTGCCAGGTCCTCTTCCGTGATCCAGCCGGCCGCAAGGCGGGCCTGAACGATCATGGCTTCGGCTTCGGCGCGCGAAACTTCGAACTTCGAGAAGGTGCCCTCGAAACGCTTGGTCTCGCCGTCCTTGCGTTCGCTCCAGCCGACGAGATCGTCCGCAGCGCAACCGGCAAAGTCTTCAACCGTCTTGATGCCTTCTTCGCCGAGCGCAACGAGCATCTGGCTCGTCAGGCCGTCGATCGTGCGCAGTTCGTCGGCAACGCCGAGTTCCTTGCGCTTGGCATCCAGTTCGGCTTCCAGCTTTTCCAGGAACTCGCGGGCGCGGGTCTGGATTTCGGTCGCGGTCTCGTCGTCGAAGCCGTCGATCGAGGCGATTTCGTCGAGATCGACATAGGCAAGCTCCTCGACGGCGGCAAAGCCTTCGGAAGCCAGAACCTGGCCGACCATTTCGTCGACGTCGAGCGCGTCCATGAACAGGTTGGTCCGCTCGGTGAATTCCTTCTGGCGGCGCTCGCTCTCTTCCTGCTCGGTGAGGATGTCGATATCCCAGCCGGTCAGCTGCGAGGCAAGGCGAACGTTCTGGCCGCGACGACCGATGGCGAGCGAC
The DNA here is from genome assembly GCF_000799055.1 of Ensifer sp. ZNC0028. Taxonomy (NCBI): domain Bacteria; kingdom Pseudomonadati; phylum Pseudomonadota; class Alphaproteobacteria; order Hyphomicrobiales; family Rhizobiaceae; genus Ensifer; species Ensifer sp. ZNC0028. The sequence goes on along the minus strand of NZ_JTLA01000013.1, from coordinate 27,384 downwards.
AGCTGCTCGTCCGGAACGACCACTTCGATGCGCTCTGCATCCTCGTCGAGAACGACCTTGGCGACTTCCGCCGGCTGCAGCGCGTTGACGATGAACGATGCCGGGTCCTGCGACCACGGAATGATGTCGATCTTTTCGCCCTGCAGTTCGCCGACGACGGCCTGAACGCGCGAACCGCGCATACCGACGCAGGCGCCGACCGGATCGATCGAGCTATCGTTGGAGACAACGGCGATCTTGGCGCGCGAACCCGGATCACGAGCAACCGACTTGATCTGGATGATGCCGTCGTAAATCTCAGGCACTTCCATGGTGAAGAGCTTCACCATGAACTGCGGATGCGTACGCGACAGGAAGATCTGCGGGCCGCGCTGTTCGCGGCGAACGTCGTAGACGAAGGCGCGGACGCGGTCGCCGTAGCGCATGTTTTCGCGCGGGATCATCTCGTCGCGGCGGATGATGCCTTCGCCACGGCCGAGGTCGACGATGACGTTGCCGTATTCGACGCGCTTGACGGTGCCGTTGACGATTTCGCCGACGCGATCCTTGAACTCGTCGAACTGGCGATCGCGTTCGGCTTCACGAACCTTCTGCACGATGACCTGCTTGGCCGACTGGGCGGCGATGCGACCGAAATCCATCGGCGGCAGCGGATCGGCGATGAAGTCGCCGAGCTTGGCATCCGGGTTGCGATCGCGAGCAAGCTCGAGCGGGATCTGCGTGGAGTAATCGTCAGCCTTCTCGACCACTTCCAGAAGACGCTGCAGGCGGATTTCGCCGGTCTTGGAGTTGATGTCGGCGCGGATGTTCGATTCCGACCCATAGCGCGAGCGGGCGGCCTTCTGGATCGCGTCGGCCATCGCGGCCAGAACGATCTCACGGTCGATCACCTTTTCACGCGCGACAGCATCCGCGATCTGCAGAAGCTCGAGCCGGTTAGCACTGACTGCCATGTCTTGTCTCCGTTGGGTTGCAGGGGGCTTCACGCTCCGCCCGACTTATTCCTCAATAGGTGAATCTTCGTCTTCGAAATTTTCATTCGCAGCGCGTGCCGCCTTCGCCTTCTTGTCGGCGGTCAGCGCATCACGGATCAGGTCGTCGGTCAGGATCAGCCGCGCTTCGGAAAGCGTGGTGAACGGGATAACGACGACGGGCTCCTCGCCATAGGCAACCTGGTCGCGCTCGAGCCGGAAACCGTCGTCATCGACGGAAACGATCTTGCCGCGGAACCGCTTGCGGCCGTCGACCAGAACCGACGTCTCGCATTTCAGCAGGTGACCCTGCCAGCGGAAGAAGTCGGACTTGCGCACCATCGGGCGGTCGATGCCCGGCGACGACACTTCGAGATGATACGCCTTGTCGATCGGATCTTCCACATCGAGCACCGGCGAAATGGCCTTGGAGATCTCTTCGCAGTCCTCGACGGTCATGGTGCCGTCGGTGCGCTCGGCCATGATCTGCAGCGTCAGGCCGTTCTGGCCGGACATGCGCACGCGCACGAGCTGGTAACCCATCGGCACGATGACCGGCTCGATGATGTCGGCGACGCGCTGGTCGAGACCGGTTTCGGTGATCAGGCGGGGTTCATGTGCATTTTCAGCCGTTGTCGTATCGGACAAACGATCATCTCCTCATCGGACCGGCTAATAAAAAAGAGCGGGTCCTGACGGGCCCACTCTTCATCTACCGATCAAGAATTTGAGGCTCATATACGCCCCATCGCCGCAAATTGCAAGGCATTGGGCCGCCCGACGCAAATGGCCGGACGATCCGCCGGCGAGCATCTTCGCCAACAAGGTCAGTTTCAGCGGGTGGCACTTCGCGTTGTCCGGCCTATAACAGGTAACGAACCGCTTCGAGACGACAATCAAGAAACGAAGAGAGAAGACGAGGTGCCCACCCGTATTTCGCCGCTTGCCCCCTTCAAGCACGACATCTTCCGCACGATCTGGATCGCGAGCCTCGCCTCCAATTTCGGCGGCCTCATTCAATCGGTCGGCGCCGCCTGGCTGATGACCTCCATTTCCTCATCGGCGAACATGGTGGCGCTGGTGCAGGCTTCCACCTCACTGCCGATCATGCTCTTTTCGCTCGTCTCCGGCGCGCTTGCCGACAATTTCGACCGGCGGCGGATCATGCTGGTGGCGCAGTGTTTCATGCTCTTCGTCTCGGCACTCTTGACGATCTTTGCCTATGTCGGGCTGATCACACCCTGGCTGCTCCTGCTCTTCACTTTCCTCATCGGCTGCGGCACGGCGCTCAACAACCCGTCCTGGCAAGCGTCGGTCGGCGACATGGTTCCGCGCGAAGACCTGCCGGCGGCAGTCGCGCTCAACAGCATGGGCTTCAACATCACCCGCAGCGTCGGCCCGGCGATCGGTGGTGCCATCGTTGCGGCACTCGGCGCGGCGGCGGCCTTCTTCGCCAACACGCTCAGCTATTTCGCCATCCTCTTTGCGCTGGTGCGCTGGCGTCGCGAGGTGCCGACGAACACGCTGCCGCGCGAGACGCTGGGTCGCGCCATTTCGGCTGGCCTGCGCTATGTCGCAATGTCGCCCAACATCGGCAAGGTGCTCTTGCGCGGCTTCCTCTTCGGCCTTTCGGCGAGCGCCATCCTCGCGCTTCTGCCGCTCGTCGCCCGCGACCTCGTCCAGGGCGGGCCGCTCACCTACGGCCTGATGCTCGGCGCCTTCGGCCTCGGCGCGATCGGCGGGGCGCTGCTCTCTGCCCGGCTACGCGAGAAGCTTTCGAGCGAGGCGATCGTGCGCATCGCCTTTACCGGCTTTGCGGCCAGCGCCGCGATCACGGCCTGGAGCACCTATGCCTGGCTGAGCTGTCTCGTGCTGCTTATCTCCGGCGCCTGTTGGGTGCTGGCGCTGTCGCTGTTCAACACCACCGTGCAGCTTTCGACGCCGCGCTGGGTGGTCGGCCGGGCGCTGTCGCTCTACCAGACCATGACCTTCGGGGGCATTGCCGGCGGCAGCTGGCTCTGGGGTACGGCCGCCGAGCAATATGGCGCGGCCAACGCGTTGATGGGCTCCTGTCTGTTGATGTTCGCCGGGGTCGTGGTCGGCTTCCGCCTGCCCTTGCCGGAGTTCACCTCGCTCAACCTCGATCCGCTCAACCGCTTCAACGAGCCGCCGCTCGAACTGGACCTGAAGCCGCGCAGCGGCCCGATCGTCATCATGATCGACTACGAGATCGCCGACGACGATATCCCGGAGTTCCTGACGACGATGGCGGAACGGCGGCGCATCCGCATTCGCGACGGCGCCGGACATTGGGCGCTGATGCGCGATCTGGAAAACCCGACCACCTGGACCGAGACCTATCACGTGCCGACCTGGGTCGAATATGTGCGCCACAACCAGCGCCGCACCCAGGCCGACGCCGCCGTCGGCGACCGGCTGACGGCATTGCATAGCGGCAAGACGCCACCGCGGGTGCACCGGACGATCGAGCGCCAGACGATCGTGCCGACACATTACGAGCGCTACAAGCGACAGGTGAACGTGGACATGCACTAGGGCGTCCGTCGACCCACAGTGACGACCCAAGCAACGAAAAGAGGCCCCGTCATGGGGCCTCTTTTCGTTGCGGACCGGAATCCTTTAGCGCAGCTTCGCCTTCAGCGAGGCATCAGGGAAGCAGGTGGCGGCAAGGCCGCTCTTTGCCTGCCAGTCGCCGAGCGAGCGGCGGGTCTTGTAGCCGGGGAGACCATCGACCTTGCCGACGTCGTAGCCCTTGGCGACCAGCGCCTTCTGCATCTTGAGAACATCCGAGCGCAGCATATTGCCGACGTCGCCCCAGCTCCCGCGGAACGCGCCGCCGCCGGTGGCGATGCGGTCGGCGAGGTTGCCGATGAAGAGCGCGTAGAGGTCGGAGTTGTTGTATTCCTTGAGCACGTAGAAATTCGGCGTGACGACGAATTCCGGCCCGTGCCGGCCGGCCGGCACCAGCATCATCGAGGATGCCGACAGTTCATGCGACGGGAAGGCTTTGCCGGAAATGCGCGTGATGCCCTTGTTCGCCCAATGGGACAGGGGCTGAGCGAGATCCGGCCCTTCCTGGGCGCAGGAGACGGCTTCCGGGATCGACACCTCGAAACCCCAGTCACGGCCGCGCTGCCAGCCTTTCTTGACCAGATAATTGGCGATCGAGGCCAGGCTATCGGGCACCGAATTCCAGATGTCGCGCCGGCCGTCGCCGTCGAAATCGACGGCATATTGCAGGAAGCTCGACGGCATGAACTGCGGTTGCCCCATGGCGCCGGCCCAGGAGCCGCGCATCGCCGCCTCATCGACGTCTCCGCTATCGAGAATGTGCAGCGCCGCGATCAGTTCGCGGCGGAAAAGATCCGGTCTGGTCGACATGAAGGCCTTGGTCGCCAGCACATCGACGACCGGATAGGGGATCTTGGCGCGGCCGAAGCCGGATTCTCTGCCCCAGATGGCAACGATCACCGGGGCCGGAACGCCATAGGTGCGCTCGATCTTTTTCAATGTCGATGCGTGGGTGGAGGCAAGGCTGCGGCCGGTCGCCGCCAGTCCCTGCAGGCGTTTCTCCGAGAAATAGCTGCCGGGCGAGGAAAACTCTGCCTGGCTCTGCTTCTGCTCCTTGGGCTTCGGGAAGCCGGGAGGCGCCAGATCGGGCAGGTCCCAGTTGAGCTTCACGTCGGCGAAAGCGGCCTTGAACGAGCCGGCGGAAATGCCCGCCTTTTCAGCTTCCGGCCAAAGATCGCGCTGAAGCCAGCTGCGGAACTGTGCTTCGACATCCGCCTTGGTCGCGGCGTGGGCGGGAAGGCCAAGGGCGAGGAGCGCGGCAACGGCGGCAAGGAGGCCTGTAGCAGCTCGTGCACGACCGGCAAACAAGGAACGAATAGATGGCATCGGCATCCCTTCAGATCGACGTGCGGGCGCGAAGGGCAGCAGCCAGCGTGCCTTCGTCAAGATAATCGAGTTCGCCACCGACGGGCACACCATGGGCAAGCCGGGTGATCTTGACCTCCATGCCCTCGAGCTGGTCGGTGATGTAATGCGCCGTGGTCTGGCCTTCGACCGTCGCATTGACGGCGATGATCAGTTCGCGGACACCGCCATTGGCGACGCGCTGCACCAGTCCCTTGATGTTGAGATCGTCAGGCCCGACGCCGTCGAGCGGCGACAGCGTGCCGCCGAGCACATGATAGGCGGCGTTCATCGCACCCGCGCGCTCCAGCGCCCAGAGGTCGGAAACATCCTCGACGACGATGATCACCGCATGGTCGCGGCGCTCGTCGGAGCAGACGGTGCAGGGATCGATCGTATCGACATTGCCGCAGCAGGAGCAGATCCGGACCTTGCGGTGCGCCTCGCCCATCGCGTCGGCAAGCGGGCCGAGCAACTGGTCCTTCTTCTTGACGAGGTGCAGTGCCGCGCGCCGGGCCGAACGCGGGCCGAGCCCCGGGACCTTTGCCAGGAGCTGGATCAGTTTTTCGATTTCGGGGCCGGTGACTCGTTTTGCCATGCGGCGCTTTTAGCCCATATCGACCCGAAACGGAATCGTCTTCGCGTGCGCACAGCGAGGACGGCGAAGCGGGCGCTAGCGGGTGGCGATCGCCACCGCGGCACCGGCAATCGTCGCCGCGCTCGTCCGGTTGGCAATGCGCACCGCACGTCGGCTCTTCAGGAACGAACGCGCCTTGGAGGCCATCGCCACCCAGCCGAAATCGACGGCGACAAGCACGATCAACATCGTCATCACCAGTTGCATCCAACCGACCAGCGTCACCGCGTGAAGATCGATGATCGACGGCAGCAGCGCGACGTAGAACATCATCACCTTGGGATTGCCGAGCGTGACGGTGATGCCGGAGAAGAAAAGCTTTCCGGCCGAGCGTGACTGCGGCAGGTGATCGCCCGGCATATCCGGCTCCGCCGACCACATTTTCCAGGCGAGATAGAGCAGATAGGCGACGCCCAGCCATTTGATGGCGACGAACAGCAGATGGAAGCGCTCGGCGATCGCCGCCAGCCCCGCCACCGCGAAGGACAGCCAGATCGCTTCGCCGATCCAGAGCGCCACGAGGAAGGGCAGCACATCGCGCGCGCCCTTGGACAACACGCGGGCCACGAGTGCAGCCACACTCGGTCCGGGCGAGCCGGCTGCGACCAGCAGGGCGCCGGCGAACACAAGCAGGGATGTCAGGGACATGCGCGATCCTCCTCGGGAGGCGGCAATCTACCACGCTTTTCCGTTGGCGGAAGAGCGGGCGGCAGCGCGATTGCCAGCCTGGAAGCGCCACGCGGACGAACCGCTGGCGCGGCCAAAGGCCGGATCACGATGCGGTCAGCGGGCACCGATGGCCTGTGAGCGCATCGCGCACGTTCGGATGCGGCCCGGGGCCGATCAGAACGGCAGCTTCATGCCGGGCGGGATCGGCAGGCCGGCGGTCAGCTCGCGGGTCTTTTCCGCCTGGACGGCCTCGGCCTTGTCCTTGGCGTCCTTGTGGGCTGCGACGATCAGGTCCTCGAGGATCTCGACGTCGTCTTCCTTGAACAGCGAGGGATCGATCTTCAGGCTCTTGAGGGTGCCCTTGCCGTCGAGGCGAACCGTGACGAGGCCACCGCCGGAGGTGCCGTCGACTTCGAGTGCGGCGATTTCCGCCTGCATCTTCTCCATCTTGGCCTGCATTTCCTTGACCTTGCCCATCATCCCCATGATGTCGCGCATCGTCGTCTCCTGTTCTTCTGTTTCTGCTCGCAGACGGGATTATTCGATGTCGTCGCCAGGGACGATATCGCCGTCGGCGGATTCGGCTGTGGCCGGAGCCTGGCTCTCGACCTCTTCTTCAACGGCGCGAATGCGCACGTCGGTGATCTTGGCGCCCGGGAACCGGGCGAGAATGGCGGCGACATCGGGATCCTGGCGTGCGTCGTTGACGCGCTGCTCCTGCGCCCGCTGTTCCGCCTCGATCAATGTCGGCTCGCCGGCCTCGCGGCTGTAGCTGACGATCCAGTGGATACCGGTCCATTCCTTGAGCTTGACCGCAACTTCGCCAAGCAGGGTCTTCGGCGCGTCGTCCGAGACGTTGACGTCAAGGCGTCCGGGCTCGATCCGCACGAGCCGCAGGAAACCGCGCACGAGCGTCTTCAGCTTGATGTCGCGGTTCTTGGCGCAGAGATCGGCGATGTCGGCGATCGAATTGACCGGAACCGACGGCTGCGGCTTGGCCGCAGGCGCCGGCAGCGGGCGTTCTTCGATGCGGCCGACGGCAACCGCCTGGGGTGCTACGTCCGGAACGGCGCGCAGCATGGTCGCACCATTGCTCGTCGGGCGTTGCACCGGCATCGGCTGCGATGCCTGGGCCGACACGGACACGGAAGCCTGGGCCTGAGCGCCGCCGCCGTTTCCACCCGAAGGGCCAGGACGAGCGCCGCCGCCTTCATTGCCGGAAAGCTCCAGCAAGCGCCGCGCAGCCTCTTCCGGCGCCGGCAGATGTGCCGCATGCGCCAGGCGGATCAGCACCATTTCGGCAGCCCCCGCCGGGCGCGACGAGCTTTCGGCTTCCGGAATACCCTTGAGCAGCATCTGCCAGATGCGCGACAGCGCGGTGACCGCGACGCTTTCGGCGAAAGCAGCACCGCGGGTGCGCTCGATCTCGCTCAAGGACTGGTCGTTGACCGCCTCGGGCACGTATTTCATGCGGGTGACGAGATGGGTGAAATCGGCAAGATCGGTCAAGACGACCGTCGGGTTGGCGCCGGCCTCATACTGAGCCGTGAATTCCTCGAGGGCCGCGGCGACATCGCCTTTGACGACGTGTTCGAACAGGTCGACGATGCGGGCGCGGTCGGCAAGGCCGAGCATCGAGCGCACGGTCTCCACCTCGACGGCGCCGCCGCCGTGGGCGATCGCCTGGTCGAGCAGCGACAGGCCGTCACGGGCAGAACCTTCGGCGGCGCGGGCGACCATGGCGAGCGCCTCCGGATCGAAGGAGACGCCTTCCTTGCCGAGGATCGTCGAAAACAGGCCGACGAGATCCGATGCGCTGATGCGGCGCAGGTCGAAGCGCTGGCAGCGCGACAGAACCGTGATCGGCACTTTGCGGATTTCGGTGGTGGCGAAGATGAACTTCACGTGCTCCGGCGGCTCTTCGAGCGTCTTCAGCAGGCCGTTGAAAGCCTGGGTCGAGAGCATGTGCACTTCGTCGATGATGTAGACTTTATAGCGGGCCGAAACCGGGCGGTAGCGGACCTGCTCGATGATCTCGCGGATATCGTCGATGCCGGTGTGCGAAGCGGCGTCCATTTCGATGACGTCGACATGACGTCCATCCATGATCGCCTGGCAATGTTCGCCCGGGACCCTGAGATCGATCGTCGGCCGGTCGATATCCGGCGTCTTGTAATTGAGCGCGCGAGCGAGGATGCGGGCGGTGGTGGTCTTGCCGACCCCGCGCACGCCGGTCAGCATATAGGCCTGGGCGATGCGACCGGTTTCGAACGCGTTGGTGAGCGTGCGCACCATCGGTTCCTGTCCGACCATCAGGTCGGAGAAATCCTTGGGGCGATATTTGCGCGCCAGAACACGGTAGGCGGCTGGTTTCTCAACGGATGAAATGGACGTATCGTCGCTCATCGACCCTGCCGCTGTTCGAACTCTTGTCCCGACAGGACGGAAAAGGTGGGAGGCTGGCACGATGACCCGTGCCGGAGCTCGTTGGGGCTGCTTCCTTCCGGACCTGACCCGGTTGGCGAGTGGCTCGTCCACCACCAACCTCCCGGCTTCCATATCGGCAATATCGAAAGCAAATGCAAGCCAAGCCATCAAAAAACTGATATCGATATGCAAAACAAGGCGAATCCGCCATTCTCAATAGCCGAGGAGAACCCGTTGACGACCTTCACCCTCGACGAGCGGCTCGAACGCGACGGCATTCCGATCGCCTCGATCGGGCTTTGCCAGATGCGGCTGATGAACGACCGCCGTTGGCCCTGGCTCGTGCTCATTCCCCAGCGTGAAGGCATTTCGGAGATCTTCGACCTCACCCCGCTCGACCAGACGATGCTGACCTTCGAAACGACCATGGCGGCGACGGCGCTGAAGAAGGTCACAGGCGCCGAGAAGATCAATATCGGCGCGTTGGGCAACATCGTCCGGCAGCTTCATGTGCATATCATCGCCCGCAGCGACGGCGACCCGAACTGGCCGGGGCCGGTCTGGGGCTTCGGCAAGGCGGAGCCGTGGGACGAGAAAGAACATCAGGCCTTCGCAGCCCGCATTCTGGAAAACCTCTGAACATGACGAAATCGATCTTTGACCTTCGCAGCCCGCATCCAGAGCCAAGCACCCTCGTCGCCTTCTCGGAGAATCATCTGGATCGCCAGTCGGAGCACCGCGCCGACGATTGCGTCGAGGTGGCGCTGAAGCGCCCGGGTGCGCACTTCCTCGCCTTCTCCGGTCCGAAGCTCATCGTCAAGCATGACGAGAAGATCATCGACCCGCTGTTTGCGCCTTATGAGCTCGAAGGCCTCGAACCCGTTCTCGACGAGACGATCCTGCTCGGCTACCTCGCGAACGGCGAACCCCGGCTGGCTGTGCCGACGGGTCTCACCGAAGAGACGATCACCGAGCCCTTCAAGATCGCCGATGGCCGCACCCTCTATCGCCAGCAGATGCTGCCGGAGGAACTGCTTGGCCAGTTCGCGCAAGGCTCGAGCCTGATTACCTGGAATGCCAACAACCGCTTCTGCGGCCGCTGCGCCGGCCCGATGGAAGGCAAGGCCGGCGGCTACCGCCGAATCTGCACCGCCTGCGGCCACATGGTCTTCCCGCGGACCGACCCTGTCGTCATCATGATGACGATCGACCTTGAGCGCGACCTCTGCCTGCTCGGCCGCAGCCCGCACTTCGCGCCGGGGATGTATTCCTGCCTTGCCGGCTTCGTCGAGCCGGGCGAGACGATCGAAAACGCCGTGCGCCGCGAAACGCTCGAGGAGTCCGGCATCCATATCGGCCGGGTGCGCTACCATGCTTCGCAGCCCTGGCCGATGCCGCACACGCTGATGATCGGCTGCTATGCCGAGGCGAAATCGACCGTCATCAAGCGCGACGAACAGGAGCTGGAGGACGTGCGCTGGTTCACGCGCGAGGAAACGACCGCGATGCTCGAACGCTCGACCGGAGTCGCAGACACCGGTGACGCGCATATTCCGCCACCCAAGGGCGCAATCGCACACCAGCTGATGCGCGACTGGCTCGCCTGGGGCGAGCGGGCGTAGGCGCGCTCTAGAGGAGACCGGCCTTGTCCCGCTCCGAACGGCTGCTCGACCTCCTCCAAGTGCTCCGGCGCTACCGCCAGCCGGTGAGCGGTCAGCGGCTGGCGGAAGAAACCGGCGTCAGCCTCCGAACGCTCTACCGCGACATCGCCAGCCTCCAGGCGCAAGGAGCCGATATCGAGGGCGAACCTGGGCTCGGCTATGTGCTGAAACCCGGCTTCATGCTGCCGCCGATGATGTTTTCCGCCGAGGAGATCGAAGCCTTGGTGCTCGGCTCGCGCTGGGTCTCCAAGCGCACCGACGACGATCTCGCCGGTGCTGCCGCCAACGCGCTCGCCAAGATCGCCGCCGTGCTGCCTGCCGAGCTTCGCGAGGAACTGGACAGTTCGACGTTGCTCGTTGGCCCAAGCCCGCCGGCCACCAACGGCATCGACATCGCGGCGCTCCGGCGCGCGATCCGCAACGAACGCAAGGTGGAGCTCGACTACGTCGACAATGACGGCAGCGCGACGCAGCGTACCATCTGGCCCTTTGCACTTGGCTTCTTCGAGAACGTGCGCATGGTCATGGCCTGGTGCGAGCTGCGCCTGGACTTCCGGCACTTTCGCGCCGACCGCATGCAGCGGATGGCGGTGACCGAGGCGCGCTATCCTCGCCGCCGGCAGGTGCTGATGAAGGATTGGCGCGCAAGCCAGAACATGGCGGCATCAAAACGCCAGACGGTCGGCTCCTGACGGGCGCTCATGCGCTGATGCTGACAGAAACTGGCAGCGGCCAGTCCTAGCCTTGGCACTCCCGCAACAAGGAGGAAAACCATGGCCAAGGCAAATCTCATCGTTCTCTACGTCAAGGATCCGCTCGCAAGCGTGACGTTCTACCGGGCGGTTCTCGCGCAGGAACCGCAGGTCGCCTACCAGACCTTCTCGTCCTTCGAGCTGCCCGGCGGTTTCACCCTCGGGCTCTGGGCCGAACATACGGTCGCGCCGGAGCCGGCGGCATCGGGCAGCCGATCGGAACTGGCGTTCATGGTGGAGGACGAGAGCGCGGTGCGCGCACATTACGAGGATTGGAAGGGGAAAGGCCTGCCGATTGCGCAGGAATTGACCGAGATGGATTTCGGTCCGACTTTCGTCGCGCTCGATCCGGATGGTCACCGGCTGCGCGTCTGCCTCTACGATTCTTAGGCGAGAGGGTATGCAGCGCGCATCCCGCCAGCTTGAAGCGGCGGGATGCGCGAATGGTGCGGATTAGCGGCCGTAAACGGCGGCCTGGATCTGCGAACGGGACAGACCAATGTCGCTCAGTGCGTGATCGTCGAGAGCGTTCAGCTCGCGGATCGCACGGCGGGTCTTCGCATATTCCATGATCTTCTGACGGATCTTCATCTTTAAAACTCCTTACTTGACGAGCATCAAATAGGCATTTGCCTAAAATTTGTGTAGCGCCACGATTGCAAACTAGGCATGCGCCAGACGCGTAGCCGGTTAACGAACTTTTGCCACTTTCGCCCCCGTAGGGCGTGGCGAAACCAATGATTCTCTCGGATAATCATCGCGGACGGAACGCGCAGGAATTAAGCGTGATCCTGTAAAAATCTTAGCCAGATGGCAGATCCGCGAATATGCGGCGCAAGAAGACCGCAACCATAGGCTTTATTTTGACTAGAAATCAGGCGCACTCGGGACCTGCAGCCTCCAGCTGAGGGCAAAGCTGCGGGCAACGAAAGCGACCGCCCCACGGCTTTGCCGGAGGCGGTCGGCGCCTGCCTGCGCAGGCTTTTCTCTCAGAAGTCTGGCGCTGGAGCAGATCTGTTCAGAGAACGCCGCGCATCGGGTGTGCGTTATAGGTTCCGAGGATGCGGACCTTTTCGGAGAAAAAGCGCAGCTCGTCCATGGCGTGGCGCACGCCGACGTCATCCGGGTGCCCTTCGATATCCGCATAGAACTGCGTCGCCACGAACCGGCCGCCGAGCTGGTAGCTCTCGAGCTTGGTCATGTTGATGCCGTTGGTGGCGAAACCGCCCATGGCCTTGTAGAGCGCTGCCGGGATGTTGCGGACATTGAAGACGAAGGTGGTGATGATCAGCTCTTCGTCGCTGGTCCGGGATATGCGCTGCTCTTCGCGGGACAGCACGACGAAGCGGGTGACGTTGCTCTCGGTATCCTCGACGTTCTCGGCAATAATTTCGAGTCCATAGAGATCGGCGGCCAGCCGCGGCGCGAGCGCTGCCATCGAGCGGTCGCCCTTTTCGGAAACGAGCTTTGCCGCGCCGGCGGTATCGCCGGCGACGACTGGTTTCCAGCCGTTGGAGCGCACGATCTTGCGGCACTGGCCAAGGGCATGGATGTGGCTGTGCACGGTGCGGATCTCATCACGGGTGACACCCGGAAGCACCATCAGCTGGAAGCGGATCGGCATGAAATATTCGCCGACGATGTGCAGCCGCGATTCCGGCAGGAGGTGATGGATGTCGGCGACGCGGCCGGCGATCGTGTTCTCGATCGGGATCATCGCCAAATCGGCGTCGCCGTTCTCGACCGCGACGAAGGCGTCCTCGAAGGTCTGGCAGGGCAACGGCTCCATCGACGGGAACATGTCGCGGCAGGCCATGTCGGAATTGGCGCCATAGTCGCCCTGGAAGGAAATCCTGTTGGTCTTGGCGGTCACGGTAGCGTCCTTCTCAGGTTCTGATATCAGCGGTTACGGGCGGACAGGATGCGGCGGGCCTTTTCCAGCTCCACCGGGGTGTCCACACCAAGCGGAACCGAATCGACGATCTCGACATCGATGCGCATGCCGGCTTCGAGCGCACGCAGCTGCTCCAGCGATTCGCGGCGCTCGAGCACGGAGGGCCGAAGCGAGACGAAACGCTCCAGCGCCTGGCGGCGATAGGCATAGAGCCCGATGTGATGATAGAACGGGCCCTCGCCATAGGGCGCGGTCGCGCGGGTAAAATAGAGCGCGCGCAGGCGCGTGTCCGAAAGCGGCGAGCCGACGACCTTGACGATGTTCGGGTTGGTCTTCTCGCTCTCTTCGGTGATCGCCACCGTCAGTGTCGCTATATCGGTGGCTGCATTTTCGAGCGGGTTCAGCGCCGCGCGGATCGATGCCGGCTCGACCGTCGGAAGGTCGCCCTGGACGTTGATGACGATCTCGGCCTCGCCGTTCGGATCGGCCTTCTGCAGCGCTTCGTAGATCCGATCGGAACCGGACTGGTGGTCGATGCGGGTCATGATCGCTTCGAAGCCGGCCTCGCGCACCACGTCGAAGACCTGCTGGTCGTCGACGGCAACGACGACGCGGCCGACGTCCGCTTCCTGTGCTCGGGTCGCTACCTGGACGATCATCGGCAGGCCGCAAATGTCGGCGAGCGGCTTTCCGGGTAGGCGTGTCGAAGCCATGCGCGCCGGAATGAGCACGATGACTTTACCTGAATTTTCGCGATTCATGATCTGGCCTTCAAAAACCCCGCCGAAAGTGTCAATAAGTCTCAGTTAGGGGCCGATAATCACTGTTGCAACGCAGAGCCAAAAGACATAGGTTCCGCGCGATTTCAAGATAGGCCGGGTTTTTGTTTGCGCCGGTGGCAAAGGGAGCGTTTGCAGATGAATTCATATGTGAACATGGGCGTGGGCGCCTTTCTGGGAACGGTCTTCGTTCTGATGTCCGTGTCCATTGCATCGGAAGGCATTTTCCATTCCGAAGCTCCCGAAAAGGAAGGCTTTACGATCGTCGCCGAAGAAGGCACGTCTGAAGCCGGTGCCGGCGGTGCCGCAGAAGTCGAAGTCGACATCAAGCCGCTGCTGCTCAAGGCCGATGCTTCTGCCGGTGAAGCCGTGTTCAAGAAATGCGCGAGCTGTCACACCGCCGACAAGGGCGGCGCAAACAAAGTCGGTCCGAACCTCTGGGGCCTCGTCAACCGCCCGATCGCTTCGCATGAGGGCTTCAGCTACTCGGCCGGCATGAAGACGTTTGCCGAAGGCGGCAAGGTCGTCTGGGACTACGACCACCTCAGCTACTTCATCGAAGCACCGAAGAAGCACGTTCCGGGCACCGCCATGGGCTTTGCCGGCGTCAAGAAGCCCGACGAGCGCGCCAACCTGATTGCCTGGCTGCGCGAGCAGGCCGACGCTCCGGCAGCACTGCCGGACGCATCTGCCGGTTCTGCCGAAGCCGCACCGGCTGCCGGCGAAGCAGCACCGGCTGCTGGCGCCGAAGGTGCAAAGCCGGCCGAAGCGCCGGCAACCGAAGCCAAGCCTGCCGAAGGCCAGCCGGCACCGGCTCAATAAGTTCAGCGGTCGGAAACGATCCTATTGCTAAAGGGCCCGGCTCGCGCCGGGCCTTTTTCGTATTCGGACACAGCGACGGATGGTGCGCACGGACCGTTGGGACGGATCCACCCCTCTCCGGCGAAACAGTTTGCCGGAAAGTGCGACAATCACATCAGCAGATAGGCCCAGACCGAAACGCTGACGACGCCGAGCGCGGTCGTCAGCGTGATCGTCGAGGACGCCAGCCCATGGCCGACATTGAAATGGTTGGCGATCAGCCAGGCGTTCACACCCGTCGGAACGGCCGACGTCAGCACCAGCGCCGTCGTCCAGTTGTCGTTAAGGCCGAGCAGGTGGCAGCTCGCATAGACGACCGCCGGCATGACGACGAGCTTCAAGGCACTCGTCACCGAGGCGAGCCCGAGATTGCCGGCAAGGCCGTATTTATCCAGCGCCATGCCGATCGAGATCAGCGCCGCGGGTGCTGCCATCGACGCCAGCTGATCGACGACGGTCTTGACCGGACCGCCAAGCGGCTGGCCGGCAAGATGGAAGGCGGCACCGCAGGCAAGGCCGATCACCAGCGGGTTGCGCACCAGATTGCGGGCGACCCCGGCCAGGAGCTGCAGCGGGCTCTGCCCCGGTTTACCACCGGCGCGCCGCTCGGCACGCTCCATCAGCAGCGTGCCCGCGATCATCATGACCGGCAGATGCACCGAAAGCAGGATCGAGATCGCAACGATGCCCTCCTCGCCGACGATGCGCGACACCAGCGGCAGGCCGATGAAGACCGTGTTGGCGAAGGCAGAGGAGACGCCGGCGAGAACCCCCATGCGCGCATCCCGCTTGAAGACGAGCGTCGCCGCCACATGTCCCAACGTCCAGGTGACCGCAACGCCCGAGAAGTAGGCGACCCAGAGCGGCCAGGGCGAACCGTCCTTGAAATCCGCGTCGGCGATCGTGCGAAACAGCAGGATGGGCACCGCGACACGAAAGACGAAATCGCCCAAGGCTTCGCCGACGGCGGGTTTCAGGTACTTCAGGCGCACCAGCAACCAGCCGGCAAGGATCAGGATGAAGATGGGCAGGACGTTCTGGAAGATATCGGACATGCGCGGGCCCTGGATCACGATGGCCTTGGAGCGGATCGATCCAAGATCTTCGAGGTCGGTTGTCATGAGGTGAGCGGGAGCCGGGCGGAAGACCGCAGATGCTTTCCTCTTCCCGCTCCTGGAGTGGTCCTGCCAGCAATAACGTTGTTCGCACCTGCGCCGCAAGCGCGCGAACAGCCGGCAGAGAGAGGGGAACATTCACAGCCCGCAGGCGTTCCGAAACAGCATGAGGAACGAGCCATGCCGACAGAGAAGCCGATATACGCACATAGGGACGACGATCCGCATCTCACCGACGATGCGCTCGCCGACAAGGTGCTGCGCTACATCCAGTATGCGGCGATGATCGATACGCGCGACATCTCGGTGATGGCGCTCGGCGGGGTCGTTGTGCTTTCCGGCCATGTGGCGCAGGCATCCGACATCGCCTGTGCCGGCGACGCCGCAGCATCGGTGATCGGCGTCACCAGCGTCGAGAACCGGCTGGCAGTGACGCCGGGCGCGGGCGAGGCTGATAGCTGAGCGGTTGCCGTGCGGAAATCCGGATGATAGGACATGCCGGCATGAGATTTCGGCAGGCTTGGCGTTACCGCCAGAGAGCCGCCATAGGAGCCGCAGATGAGGACCGACCCGTCAGCAACCAGGTAAGCCGCAACAACGGTTGAATAAGTTGTTGCGGCGTCTGTCGGCTCACTCTCAGAACAATTGATGAAGTGGCAGATCGCCGCCGAATGTTTTTCATTTGCGCGGATGTTTCATCATGCCCAATCGTAATTCCCCCACCTGGTCCTACTCGCTGCCGGCAGCCCTTCTGCTGATGGCGCCCTTCGACATCCTGGCGTCGCTCGCCATGGATATCTATCTGCCCGTCGTGCCCGACATGCCGGCCATTCTCGGCACATCGCCGGCAGTCGTCCAGCTCACGCTCAGCCTCTACATGCTGCTTTTGGGCCTGGGCCAGCTGCTGTTCGGCCCGCTGTCCGACCGCTTCGGCCGCCGGCCCGTGCTTCTCGGTGGCGCGACGCTGTTTGCCCTGTCGTCGCTCGGACTGGCGGCAACCACCTCGGCGCCGGTTTTCGTCGCCTTGCGGCTCGTCCAAGCGGCCGGCGCCTCGGCCGCCCTGGTCGCGACCTTCGCGACCGTGCGCGACGTCTATGGCGCGCGCCCGGAAGGCGTGACCATCTATGGCCTCTTCAGCGCGATGCTCTCCTTCGTGCCGGCGCTCGGGCCGATCGCCGGCGCGCTGATCGCGGGCGCTTTCGGATGGCAGGCGATCTTCGTGACGCTCGGCGTGCTTGGCCTTGCCGCACTCGGCCAGGCCTTGCCGCGCTGGTCGGAAACCCGGCCCGAAGCCGCCGCACCGGCGAAGCCGAGCTTCATGCCCATGCTCACAAGTGGCGCGTTCTGGACCTACACGCTTGGCTTCAGCACGGCGATGGGCGCGTTTTTCGTGTTCTTCTCCACGGCACCACGCCTGCTCATCGATCGCGCCGGCTATTCGCAGCTGGGTTTCAGCCTGGCCTTCGCCACCGCTGCCGTCGTGATGATCATCGCCACGCGCTTCGCCAGGGGCTTCGTCGCCCGCTACGGGACCGCCGGTTGCCTGACCCGCGGCATGGCCCTGATCATCCTCGGCGGGCTGCTGCTTGGCGCGGGCGAAGTCTTGGCCGCTCCGTCGTTCCAGAGCTTCGTGCTGCCGATGTGGGTGATCGCCTTCGGCATCGTCATGGGTGCCTCCGTCACCGCCAATGGAGCGCTCAAGGCCTTCGATGCCATCGCCGGGACGGCGGTCGCGCTCTACTTCTCGATCCAGAGCCTGATCGTCAGCCTTGTCGGCACCGGCGCCGTGCTGCTGCTTGGTGGCGATACGGCCTGGCCGCTCGTCGGCTATTGCCTCGGCATGGCGGCGATCACGCTGCTGGCGCTGGCGTTTCTCGACCGGCGCGAAAATCGATAGCCCTGCCCCTCCCGGAGCGGTCGCCCGCTCCGGGAGGTCTTCAACAGGAAAGGCGGCAACATGCCCCTTGACCTCGCCCCTGGGGCTGGCCCCAGACTACCTTCATGACCGATTCCTACTTCCTCGCAGGCCGCTTCGGCGCCTCCACACGATTGTCGCCGAAAGCACTCAGGCTTTATGCCGAGCAGGGCCTGCTGGTGCCTGCCCATGTCGATCCCGCGACCGGTTACCGCTATTACGCCGCCACGCAGGCAAGCCGCGCCAGGCTGATTGCCCGGCTGCGGCAGCTGGGCCTGCCGATCGCCCGGATCGCACGGCTGATCGATCTTCAGCCCGACGTTCGCCTCACGGAGCTGCGCGCGTGGCTGGAGGTGCAGAACAAACGGCTCGAGGATCAGCGCGAGTTGGTGGAGGCGATCATCCGGCAATCGAGCGGCGGCGACGATCCGCTTGTCAGGACCGTTGCCGTGCGCGACGTTGCGCCTTCGAAAATCGTCTATCGCCAGCACCATGTGACGGTGGATGCGCTCGAGGCCTTCACGGAAAGCGCCGAAGCGGAGATCCGCGGCTATCTTGCGCAATCGGGCAAGAGCGACGACGGGCCGATGACGCTGCATTTCCACGAGCCGGTCAATCACGACGGCAAGGGCCTCGTCGAGGTGGCGATCGGCTATGACGGCAGTCTCGAACCCACTGGCGATCTGCGCATACGCCTCCAGCCGGCAGGGCGCGAAGCGTTCCTGGCCGTCGCCGAAGCGTTCGAAACCTTTCCGGCCGTGCTTCGCGTCTATGACGCGATCGAAGCCTGGTTCGAACAAAGCGACGACCTCAGCTGCTTCGGCAGCCCCTACGAAATCTATCCCGGCAGCGGCAGCGCCCGCTTCGATGTCGCCTACCCCATCGTGCGCTAAGCCAATCCCCGCACGTCCCAATTACTCCCCCTCGATCCAAGGACCAACCGATGCAGCACTTTTCCTATGTGGGTTCCGGCCCCTATTGCTACGCCAACTCGTTCGCAATGATGTTCGGCGAGGCCGCACCCTCGACCTCGACCATCGAGCTTGCCACCGGCAGTCCCTTCGGCATGCAGATCGTCGGCGGAACGCTGCCGTTCTTCGATCCCTATGGCTGGGATCCGGAGGCCGGGTTCGACGGCGCGCTGAAAGCGCTCGGCTGGACATCGCAGGTCAGCAGCGGCGGCGAGCCCGAGGACGCGCTCTCCCGCCTGCGCTCGGCATTGAAGGATGGTCCCGTCTGGGTCGGGCCGGTGGAGATGGGGCATCTGCGGCACCAGCCCGGCATGACAGGACCGATCGAGGCCGATCACTACGTCGTGGTCCTCGCATTGGACGAGACGCGCGTGCTGATGCATGACCCGCAGGGGTATCCCTACGCCTCCCTGCCGCTCCACGATTTCATGACGGCCTGGGGCGCCGAGACGCTGAGCTACGGCGACCCCTACACCATGCGATGGGAGTTCTCCCGCGTCGCTGACGTGAGCGAGATCGAGGCAATTCGCGCCTCGGTGCCGGCCGCCATCCACTGGCTCTCGATGACCACCGACCGGCTGGTACCGGTGGGCAGCCTTGGCAATGCCGACGCTGCCGAAGCGCTCGCCGCTCGGATCGAAGCTAACTGCGACAAGAACCTGCGCGCTCACCTCGTGCACTTCGCCGTTCGCGTCGGTGCCCGCCGCGCCGGCGACGCGGCATCCTGCCTGGCGCGGGCCGGCCTTGCCAAATCCGCCGCCATCGCCGGCGAGCAGGCACGGCTGATCGGCGCGCTGCAGTATCCGCTGGTCCTGCGCAGGGATGCCGAGGCGGCTGAA
The DNA here is from genome assembly GCF_000799055.1 of Ensifer sp. ZNC0028. Taxonomy (NCBI): domain Bacteria; kingdom Pseudomonadati; phylum Pseudomonadota; class Alphaproteobacteria; order Hyphomicrobiales; family Rhizobiaceae; genus Ensifer; species Ensifer sp. ZNC0028. Next base: position 7,957 of record NZ_JTLA01000013.1, on the reverse strand, counting down.
AGCCTGCGCCTGCTGGCGCCGACCTACGACCGGCTGCTCGCCGCCCTGCAAGCCGGGGAGTGAACTTACAAGCCGCGCAATTCCGGACGGAAAACCGCTGCGCACTTTTCCTGGAATTGCCTCGCTTGGCTGGCGCAACTCCGGACGGAAAACCGCTGCGCACTTTTCCTGGAATTGCTTTTAGGCAATGAGCTCCGAGAAACTTTTCGGGCGCGCCGACTTCGTGTCGCACACCGTCTCGTAGTGGAGCCCGACGACGCCGTTGTCGTAGTGCTCGCTGCCGATCAGCCGAAGCTCGTTCTTGTCGCGCAGCCGGGCGAACCATGGTTCACCCGGCGATACGACCGGGTAGACGAAGAAGTGGTAGCGATCGACGAGGCCGAGGCCGATCACCGTCTGTGCCAGGCTCGCGCCGCCGGACAGATGGATATCCCGGCCGGGCTCAGTCTTCAGGTCGGTCAGGAAGCGCGAGAGAGCCGCATCATCAGGAACCACCGCCTGCTCGGCGTTTTGCCAGGGGCTGATCGTCGTGTCTCCGGTGCGGGAGAACACGATCTTGCGATAGTCGTGCATGCGCCCTGCCATCACCCGATTGGTCTCGCCGCCCGCCTCGTCGTTCAGTGCGCCCGGCCAGTAGCCGACCATCTCCTCATAGGTCGTGCGGCCGACCAGAACCGTATCGTAGCCGGCGTAAAGGCGGTCGATCGCCCGGTATTGTTCCTCGACCACCGTGCCCATCCAGGCAAGCGGATCGTCCAGGCGGCTATTCAGCGTCGTCATCATCTGCAGCACGATATTGCGCATGGGATCGTCTCCTCAGTGGGTTTGCTCGACGAACCGGGCCAGTTGCTCGGCGACCGTTCCCCAGCCGTCGTGAAAGCCCATCTCCTCGTGCATCTTCCGGTCCGCGCCACTCCGGTGCATCACATGGGCGGCGTACTCAGTACCGCCAGGATGATCGCTGAGGGTGATGATCGCCGTCATGAAAGCGTTTTCCGCCGGGCGCCAGCCGGCAAGCAGCGTGTCGGTGAAGACGATGCGCGAGAGTTCGTCGACCGCGAGAAAGCAGGCATCGATATGCGGCACGAATGCGCCGCCGCCTTCGCTGATCCGCGTCACGAAACTGCCGCCGGGCCTGAGATCCATGTCGATCACCTTGCATCTTGCCGGCTCGGGAACCCACCACTGTTCGAGCCGCGTGGGATCGCTCCAGGCGCGCCAGACGGTCGCGCGCGGCGCCTTGATGACGCGGGCCATCGTCAGGTCGAGTTCAGGATCGGGAGAGCGGGTCATGTCATTCCTCCTCGTGTTCAGTGACGAATTTTTCCAGCCGGTCGGCACGGCCTTCCCAAAGCGCGCGCTGCGCCGAGAGCCAGGTTTCGACTGCAGCGAATTGCGCCTTCTCGATCGCGCAGGTGCGCACCCGGCCCTGCTTGTGCGTGCGGATGAGCCCGCTGCCCTCGAGGAAGTGGATGTGCTTCATGAAAGAAGGCAGGGCCATGTCGAAGGGTCTGGCGAGATCGCTGATGCTCGCCGGACCGCCGCCGAGCCGCGAAAGCACGGCACGCCGGGTCGGATCGGCGAGCGCCTGAAAGATCAGGTCCAATCGGTCTGAATACTGTTCCATAAGGCTAAGTATCATGTGCAAATACTTAGTGCAAGAGCTAACTATTGATCGGCGCGAAGCCACCGGCGGCAGCCAATTTGTCACATCGCCGTTTTCTTGACCTCAAGCGTGGTTGAGCTTCTACAAACCCCGTCGGTTCAATAGGACAAGGGGGCCGACGTGGCATTCAAAAACCAGATGAGGACTGAAAATACCGGGACCGGCACCGCATCCGCGGGCATCGCCGAGCCCGGCGGCGCATCGAACGCCGCCGACTGGCTCGCAGGCCTCGCCACCGGGCCGGTATTGCCAAGTGCAACCGCGCGCAACGCCTCCCTCCTCACGGCAAGGAAGGAATGATCCGATGTCCGGCCCTATCGCAAACATTCTCGATTCGCGCACCTTCGGCATCCTCGCCCGCGTGCTGCTGACGCTCGTCTTCTGGTCGAGCGGCCTTGCCAAGTTCTTCGACTTCAACACCAACGCCGCGGTCATGGAAGGCTTCGGCCTGACGCCGGGATGGCTGTTCAATACGGCGACGCTGATCCTGCAGATCGGCGCCTCTCTCCTGATCATCCTCAACCGCTGGGTCTGGCTTGCTGCCGGCGCGCTCGCCGTCTTCACGGTGCTGACGGTCCCGATCGCCCATCCCTTCTGGCTGAAACAAGGCGAAGAGGCCTTCCGCGACATGACCGTGGCGCTGGAGCACGCCTCGGTGATCGGCGGCCTGGCGCTGGTATCGATCCTGTCGCGCAAACGTTGAACGTCAACGAAGACGGCTCGGCGGGCGGCTCAACCTTCGCCGATCTCGGCCAGGAAGCTCGTCAGCACATTGTGGTTCTGCGTCAGCTTTTCCGTCTTTTCCTCGACGAGACGGATCTGCTGGCGCAACGTCACGCGCAACTCGTCGCAGGGCTCGAAAATCGGCCCCTCGCCGCGCACGCAAGCCAGGAACTGCAGGATCGTCGGAAGGGTCATGCCGCCGGCCCCGAGCAGCTTGATGCGCTCGACGGTGCGCACCTCCGCCATGTCATAATCACGATAGCCGCTTTCGGTGCGCTCCGGCTTCAACAGACCTTCCGCCTCGTAGTAGCGCAGCATCCGGATGCTGACGCCGGTGCGTTTCGACAACTCGCCGATCTTCATGCAATCACCCTTCAACACACCCTTGACTCTGACAGCGCTGTCAGACCTTAAAGCTATGGCTCCCTTATGCAAACCGCACCCAGGAGCAAAATCATGGCGACCGAAACCCACCATTATCCGGCAACAATCGACGGCCGCCCGGCCGACGCGGCGGAGCTGACAGCGCTCGCCTTCGCCGGCTTCGCGCACTTCACGGCGATCCAGGTCCGAGACCACAGGATCAAGGGCCTGGACCTGCATCTCAAGCGCCTGCACGGCGCCTCGATCGAATTTTTCGGCCGTGCCGTGCCCGAAGAAACCCTGCGCGCCCGCATCCGGGCCGCGGTCGACGCCGGCCCGGCCGACCAGTCCCTGACCGTCACGGTGTATTCGCCGGATGGCGAGTTCACCGCCGGCAGCATGCAGGGAGACCTCTCGGTTCTTGTGCGCAGCGGTCCGCCCTCCAACGGGCCGAAGGGACCGCTCAGGCTCGCCGTCGTCGAGCACGAACGCCCGCTCGCGGCCGTCAAGCACGTCGGAGAATCCGGCAAGACCTATTACCTGCATCAGGCGATCAAGCAGGGCTTCGACGACGCCGCCTTCATCGACCGTCGAGGGCACCTCAGTGAAGCGACGATCTGGAACCTGGTCTTCTGGGATGGCGAAGCCGTCATCTGGCCCAAGGCCGAGATGCTGACCGGTACGATGATGGGCACGGTCCAGCGCCAACTCGAGCGCCTCGGTGTTCCGCAGCGGCAGGAGGAAATCACCCTCGACCGACTGAAGACGCTCTCCGGCGCTGCGGTGCTCAATTCCTGGACGCCTGGCATCGCCGTCAGCGCCATCGGCTCGACGGCGATGCCGGACGCGGAGGCGTTTATCAGCCTGCTGCATCGGGCACATGCCGCCGAACCGGCTGCGCGCGTCTAGGACGCATCAAGACCGGGGCCGCACCGCCGCTCCGGTCTTCAGCGCTTGCGGGCGACGATGTAGGGACGGTTGTCGTTGCTCGCCGATGCGTGATTTTCCGCCGACAGAAGTTCGAAACCGGCGGCGACAATGTGCCGGCTGAGCTCGGCCGCACTGAAGGCTCCCGCATAGGGCGCCAAGCCGACCGCCCGCATCGCCGGCAGCAGAAGGAGCCGGACGATCGGGTTCATGTCGCCGACGCAGGGCGTCTTGGAGATGAACACCCCCCTGGAGGCAAGCAGGGTGTGAATGTTGTCGAGCGTGGCGGGCAGGTCGCGCACGAGATGCAGGTAGTTGAAGCCCAGCACCGCATCGAACTGACCGCGTTCGGCCGCAAGCGTTTCGGCCGTCGCGGTGCGAAAGGCGAGGTTCGGAACCAGGTCGACGGCATATCTCTCCCGGGCAATGGCGATCATCTCGGTCGAAAAATCGGTCGCAAGATAATCGCGCACATCGCCCGCCAGCCGAAACGCCGTCGTTCCCGTGCCGCAACCGAGTTCAAGCACCCGGTCGTCAGGCAGAAGCAAGGCGCGGGTGCGGTCGAGCGTGTGTTCATAGGCGGCCGGGTCCGCGATCGTTCCCTTGGCGTATCGCCGCGACGTCCGGTCCCAGAAACGCGCGTCGCTCGCCAAACTCATGCTGCCTCTCCCCAGATCGCAACCAGTTCCCCTCGCGATGCTCGGAGCCGGTGCCACACCGGCCAGAGAAACTTGCCGAGTCCCAACGGCTAGCGACACCAGCGAAGGTTCAGCAGTAGCGCGGAACCGTCAACACTTGGCGAAGAACCGCCCCTCAATCGGCAGAGAGCCGCTCTCCCTCAGCTTAAGCGAGCCGAACCCAATCGACGGTTTCAAGCACATAGGGGGCGAAGAGAAAATCGCGGATCGCGCCGATCTCGTCGCCGCGCCAGTCGAGAACGACGAAGTGCGCCGGCTTTTCCATCGGGCCGACACTGTCGAAAACCAGCATGGCCGGCCGGCCTTCGATCGCCCCCAGCGCAAAACGCCACCGCGTCTCCTGCGCGTAGCGGGTGAAATAGCGGCCGATTCCCTCGCGGCCCTCCAGCTTCAGCCTGTTGACCAGCTCAAGCTTCACATCATCAGCCAGCATGGCGCGGATGGCATCGAAGTCTCCGCCCTGAAAGAAGCGCACGAAGCTTGCCATTTTTTGCCGGTTCGCATCGGACATCAGCGGCAGCCGCATATCTTCCGGGCGTTGGGCCAGCTGCCGGAGCGCCACCCTGGCGCGCTGCAGCGCCGACTTGGCCGCCGCCGGCGTGCAGTCGGCGATATCGACGATTTCCTCGATCGAATGGCCCAGCACATCTTTCAAAATCACGGCGCAGCGCTGAAGTTCCGGCAGCTGCAGGAAGGTTTGAAAGCCGACCGCGACGATGTCCGCCTCGGGCAGCGGCGCGTCTTCCATGTCATCGAAAAGCGGGACGATCTTGTGCCGGGACCGTCGGCGCAGAAAATCGAGGCTGGTGTTGTGGGCGATGCGCAGCAGCCAGCCTTCGAGATTGTCCACTTTCACGCCATCCGCCCGTGCCTGCACGGCCTTGATCAAGGTGTCCTGTAGCACGTCCTCGCCATCCACGGCCGAGCCGGTCATGCGCGCGCAATAGCGGTGCAGCCGCGGCCGGACTTCCCTCAGCCGATCCTCGAAGTCTTCCGCATTCATGGTATCGAGTTCCATCGGGATATCTCCAGGCGTCCGGTTCGGACGATAGCGTGGACGGAAGAGAAAGTCCGCTGCCTGACCGATCGCAACCGGTCCTGGCAGCGGACGACCGTGCAGCGTCACCTGTTATCGCTGAGGACCACCTCGCCGACGACCGATTCGAGGCTCGCCAGTTCGAGGATCTGCGGGAAATAGGCCTTCATCCTGGCATCGGCGCGCATCGCCTCGACGGCCGCGGGGGTCTCCCATTCCGAATAGATGATGACACTTGTGCCGTCCCTGGCGGCAATCAGCCGGCTCGTCCGCCAGCCATCGAGCGTGCGGATCACGGTGTCGATGTTGCGCTTCAGAAGCGCGATCAGCTGCGCCTGCTTGCCGGGTTCGACCTTCAGAACGTTGACGAGAGTGACGGGTGCAGTGGTCATGGTGCTTCTCCTTCGTTGCAGATGCAGCAAAGACGAAGTGAAGAGGCGAAACGGATCGCGCGCACGAAGATTTCTTGGCGCCCGGCGATTCGGACGTCGGGAAACTCCCTTGGCAGGGGAGTGCCTTCAGCGGTTCGTGGCTCGGACCATCCGTCCTTGGCAGATGCCCGCCCGAAAGACACCGACCGTCAGAGAGCAAAGCCGCCGGCGGCCACCGGCTCGCCGTCGTCGCGAACCTTGAGGATGGTGTCGATCAGCCCCCACTCCAGAGCCTCCTCGGCCGTCATGAAACGGTCCCGGTCCATGGCGCGTTCGAACTCCTCGTAGGTCCGTCCGCAATGTTCCGCATAGAGGCGCGTCATGCGCTGCTTGGTGCGAAGGATCTCTTCGGCATGAATCTGCATGTCGGATGCCTGGCCCTGGAAACCGCCCGATGGCTGGTGCACGAGGATGCTGGCATTGGGCAAGGCAGCCCGTTGTCCCGGCGTGCCGGCCATCAGCAGAAACGAACCCATCGACCGTGCGGTTCCCATGCACAAGGTGTGAACCGGTGCCCGGATGTAGCGCATGGTGTCGTACATGGCGAAACCGCTGGTCACGCCGCCGCCCGGCGAATTGATGTAGAGATGGATGGGTTTCTTGGGGTTTTCCGCTTCGAGAAGAAGCATCTGGGCGCAGACCAGCGCGGAGACCGTGTCGTTCACCTCACCATTGAGAAAGATGATTCGCTCGCGCAGCAAGCGGGAATAGATGTCGAACGACCGCTCTCCACCGTTCGACTGCTCAACGACCATAGGGACGAGTTGCATCGCTTCGCGCATCGGCGAACTCCATTTATCCAGAGTTTGTGGGGAGGCCCGTCGGCTTAAGCGGCGAGCAGGAGGGTAACGTTGTTGTTCGCGGCCGTCCTGGTTACGCGACCGCTGCGAACGTTCGGCAGTTCGTGCACGATCCGCAGCCTGGTTCTGTCGGCACCGATCGGCGCGACCCGGAAGGTGACGGTACTTTCGAGATACGGAGCCTCGGTTTCGCGCAGCCTGTAGCGGACCTCCTCTCCAGGCACGACAACGGCGCCTTCGGGATCAGCCAAGGCCTCCTTCGGTAGCCAGTTTTCGCGAAATGCCGGGATGCTGATCGCGCGCCAGACCTTCTGCGGCGCCTCGTCGAGTTCGTATTCCAGCTCGAGGCTGTCTCCGTTCGGGGCGCTGCTTTCACGGTTCATTGGTCCATATCCTTCAGCAAGATCTTCAAAGCTTCGATGCGTGCCGGCCAGTAGGCACGATATTTCGCAAGCCACTGCGCAATTTGGGCCAGTCCGTCGGGATCGACTTCGTAGTTTACGAACCGACCTTGTCGCTGCTCCTTCACCAACCCGGCACTCCGCAACACCGAAATGTGCTGGGACATGGCCGGCTGGCTGATGTCCATGCCTTCCCGCAAGGCGCTGGCATTCATGCTTCCGTCGGCAAGCTTCTCGAAGATGGCACGGCGCGTCGGGTCCGCCAGAGCTCGGAATATCTCGTTCTCGATCATGAACAACACATAAGCACGGACTTATCTCAATGACAAGCGCACTGTTCAGCAGGAGGAGAAAAGAAAGGATCGGGCTTTTGCGCGCCGCAAGATGCGGTCAAGGCGCCGCAGATCGATACCTGCCAGCAGACAGGAATGGGTAGTGCTGTGAACGCATTGGCATGGGAAGCAGAACAAGGGGGAGATGGCGGACAGAGAGGGATTCGAACCCTCGATACGCTTTCACGTATACACGCGTTCCAGGCGTGCGCCTTCAACCACTCGGCCACCTGTCCATCCGTCAGCAGCCGACGGTCAATCCGGCTGGATGGGAAGGGCGGGGCCCTTCGGCGTCAGCCAGCTGAGAACCGGCGGACGCGCGTCTATATACCGATGATTTGCCCGGGATCAACTGCTTTCTGACAGATTATTGACATCTTGTGACGCGAGCGGGTTCCCGGTTCCCATTGTGCGCACCAGGCAAGGGGCTTATCTCTTGCGTCAGGGCGCGCCCGATGCGTCCGGCCGGTCTCGGCCACATCCTCCGGCCTGCCAGGTTGCCGCATATTTTCATTGCCGGGCCTTGTCCGAGGCACGGGCGATCGGAGAAGATGCGGCGGGGCGACGCGCCGAGCCGATG
>NZ_JTLA01000135.1:0-86759 GCF_000799055.1 Ensifer sp. ZNC0028 | reverse complement strand
CTTCGCCCCGCCTGCGGGGAGAAGGTGCCGGCAGGCGGATGAGGGGCTTCCCTCGCCGCGCACCCAGCAGCCCGAAAAAACGACTGAAACCAAACGGATACCATTTCATGACCGCGGCGACGAACACGAAGAGAAACCTGGTGACGGCGGCGCTGGTGGCGCCGGCCGCTGCCTGGTTGATGATCTTCCTCGTGCTGCCCTTCATCGCCATGCTGGTCTTCGCCTTCGGCGAGCGCGCACCGGAAGGCGGCTATCAGGCGGCCTTCACTTTTGCCCAGTTCGCCAACCTGCCGACACGCGCGGCGGCCTTCTGGAACACCCTCATCCTGGCACCGGTCGGCGCGCTCGCCTGCCTGCTGATCGCCTATCCGGTCGCCTATTATCTGGCAGTCAAGGCGAACCCGCGCTACCGGCTGATCCTCGTGTCGCTCGTCGTCGTGCCCTTCTGGACCAGCCTGCTCGTGCGCACCTATGCCTGGATGTACATCCTCGGCTCGCGCGGCATCCCCAACTTGCTTTCGATGATCGGCATCGAGGATGTGCGAATGCTGAACACGCCGGGCGCAGTCCTGCTCGGCATCGTCTACGGCTACCTGCCGCTGATGATCATGCCGATCTATGTGAGCCTCGAAAAACTCGACCGCCGCCTGCTCGAAGCCTCCGCCGACCTCGGCGGGAGGCCGGTCTCGACCTTCTTCGGCGTCACCCTGCCCTTGTCGCTGCCGGGCGTCATGACCGGCGTCGCTCTGGTGACGATCCTGCTGCTCGGCGAATACCTGATCCCGCAGCTCTTGGGCGGCGGCAAGGTGTTCTTCATCGGCAACGCGCTGGTCGATCTCTTCCTGCAATCGCGAAACTGGCCCTTCGGCTCGGCGATCGCCGTCACGCTGGTTGCCGTCGTCGTGGTGATCCTGATGGTGGCCATGCGCATCGCCTTCCGCGTCGCCGGCACAAGACAGGTGGATCTCGTCTGATGCGCGCCTTCATCTCCTCCGTCTATCTCTTCCTCTACGCGCCGATCGCGCTGGTCGTCTTGTTCTCCTTCAACGCCGGACGCAACGCCAGCGAGTTCACCGGGTTCTCGACCGCCTGGTACGGCAAGGCGCTTGGCAACACCTTCCTCGTCTCGGCGCTTCAGAACAGCCTGCTGATCGCCTTTACCAGCGCCACGCTCGCGGCGATCTTCGGCACGATGGCGGCGCTTGGCATGGAGCGGCTGGCGCCGCGCAACCGGGCGATCTTCGATGCGCTGTTCGCAGCGGCCATCGTCGTGCCCGGCGTCGTCATCGGCATCGCGACGCTGGTCGCCCTCGTCGCCGTCTTCTCCTTCGTCAACCCGGCGCTCGCCACCATCTGGCCGGGCGATCAGCCGCCGCAGCTCGGTCTCGGTTATGGCTCGATCATCGCCGCCCATGGCCTGTTTTCCATGGCGCTGGTGACGATGATCGTAAAGGCCCGCATCGCCAGCCTTGGCCGCGACATCGTCGAGGCGTCGAGCGATCTTTACGCAACGCCGCTCACCACCTTCCGGCTGATCGTGCTGCCGCAGATCTTGCCGTCGATCCTCGCCGGCTTTCTTCTGGCCTTCACCTTCTCCTTCGACGATTTCATCATCGCCTTCTTCGTCGCGGGCTCGAAGACCACGCTGCCGATCTACGTCTTTGCCTCGATCCGCCGCGGCGTGACGCCCGAAATCAACGCGATCGCGACGCTGGTGCTCGTCGCCTCGCTGCTTCTGATCCTGACCGCCCGCATCCTGATGCGGGAAAAGAAACCGAAATCCGGGGAGTGAAACCATGATCCTGAAAGACCGGGTCGCGATCGTGACCGGAGCGGGCTCCGGGATCGGTCAGGCGGGTGCGGCCATCATGGCGCGCGAAGGCGCCCATGTCGTCGTCGTCGACCGCAGCCTCGCGGCAGCCGCGACCGCCGTCGAGGCGATCGCCGCCAAGGGCGACAGCGCCGAGGCGTTGGCGATCGACGTGACGGACGACACGGCGCTTTCCGATGGCATTGCCGATATCCTCTATCGCCACGGCCGCATCGACATCCTGCACAATCATGCCGGCGCGCAGGTTGCGGGCGATCTGGAAGAGGTCGAGGTCGCCGGTTTCGACCGTTCCTGGAACCTCAATGTCCGCGCCCATTTCATGGCCGCGCGCCTCGTCATGCCGTCGATGCGGGCCGCCGGCCGCGGCGTCATCCTCAATACCTCCTCATCTTCGGGCGTGCTCTACGACCGCGAGATGATCGCCTATACGACGACGAAACATGCCGTCATCGCCATGACCAAGCAGATGGCCGGCGACTACGCCCGCCACGGCATCCGCGTCAACGCGCTCTGCCCCGGCTGGGTCGACACGCCCTTCAACGAGCCTTTCATCGCCCAGATGGGCGGCCGCGGTGCGATCGAATCCTATATCCGCGAAAAGGTCCCGCTCGGCCGCTGGGCCAGCGTCGAGGAGATCGCCGAGTCGATCCTCTTCCTCGTTTCCGACCGCTCCTCTTACATGACCGGCCAGATCCTGGTGGTGGATGGCGGCGAGACGGTGGTGTGACTGCCGGGCGCTGAGGACATTATGAAGGGCGGACTGGGCATACTTGCGATTGATTGACGGCGAGATCGGCACTATCAGGTTGGGCCGAAGGCGGTGGACGCGGCGCTATCGCGATGACAAGGACCCGACATGAAGACACTGTGCCTCTCGCTTGTGATCGCTGCCGGCAGCGCCAGCGGTATTCTTGCTCAGGACATAGATTACCCGCGCCGGAAACTTCCTGAGGACCAGTTCTTGTCATATCTGGGAACCGCTGCGGTCGCTGCTGCCGCCTGCCCAGGTTTGGCTGCCAATGAACAGTTTGCAAACGGATACGTGCGCGCGACTGGCGTGGCGCCTGAGTTTCATCGCGCCTTCGGCGACTCAATGGACAAGGCCCAGGAAGATGCAAAGCGCGACCTCAACGGATTCTGCGGTGCCGCGCGCACTTTGCTGTCCTTGCAGAGCAGAGTGGCCGCCGTCCCGCTGCTCGTCGATAGCTCCGATAAGCCGGCCAGGCAGAAGTGACGAACCGCTGCTCCATCACGCCCCCGGAACCACGCCCCGGCACGCCCAGGCGACCGCCGCAAACGACCGCGGCCCATCCGGCTGGCCGGCCTGGTAGGCCGCCCTGACCGCCGCGTCGATCTTCGCCCGCTGCGCGGCATCCAGCCCGCCGATATATTTGCCGAGCGGTCCCTCGCCCGCCGAAATCGGCCGCCAGAAATCGTCGAAAGACAGATAGTCCATGCGGATCGTCAGCGACGTCTGCTCGACGTTTGCAAGCCCATGTGCGGCAAAACTCTGCATCATCTCACCCGGCCGCATCATCGGCTGGGAGCAATAGCGGCTGCGCACCTGCTCGGCATTGCCATCGAGCATCGCCGCCACATCGAGCACCATGCGCATGCCCGGCATGCCGCCGAAGTGATCCCAGACTGCGGCCGCAACGACACCGCCCGGCCGCGTGACCCGGCGCATTTCGGCGACCGCTTTCCCCGATTCCGGGACGAAATGCAGCACCAGCAGCGCCAGCGCCCGATCGAAGGATGCGTCGGCAAAGGGCAGCGCACAGGCATCGGCCTGCTGGACCGTGATCCGCGGATCGGAATTCGCCCTGATCGTCGCCTCGACGAAGACGGGCGAGAAGTCGATCGCGGTAATCTCGCTTACATCGGCCGCACGCGGCAGCGCAAACGTCAGGCTTCCCGTGCCGCAACCGACGTCCAGCACCCGCTCGCCGTCGGCAACGCCCGCAAAATCGATGAACAGCGGCGCAAGCTGCCGGCTCCATCGCCCCATCAGCTGCTCGTAACCGGCAGCACTCTGCACATTGAAGCTCGATGTCATGATCGCCTCCGGGCAGTGAGGCCTGCATTGTAACGTGTCGCAGGGGCGACACCAAGACAGCACCGTCAGCAGCAACGGTGGGAGCAACGGTCGTCCGGTCGCCTGCGGGAGCGGGCGTGATTTCGAGAATGGCCAAAGCGGCAAGGAAGTCAGGAAGATTGAGGCGTCGGAAGCGGGTCGCCCGGGACTTGCTGCAACAATCCTGCCAATCGTTCCTGCCAATGCGGATTGCGCTGTCTCAGCGGCCCTAAGGCATCGCCTGACGCGTTCTCCATTTCGCTCGTCAATGCGCGCGATGAGCGAGCTTCTGCAAGACGCCCGGCAGCCGCATAACAGCAGGCCAACGTTTCCTGGACCGGCCGCCAGGACGGGCGCACTTTTTGGGCCTTCACGGCGGCAGCGAGCGCGCTTGATCCGTCGCCGCCAAACAGGTGGGCGAGCGCCAGAAAATTCAGCCAGACGAAGTTCTGCGGGTCGTTGGCGTTCAGCATGAGACCGTGTTCCAGCGACGCTATGGCACCGGACGCGTTTCCCCTGAATAGCTCCGCCATTCCGAGGACAAGGTGGCCAAGGGCGAAACTCGGGCTGATCTCGATCGCCCTTTCGGCGGCAAGAACCGCCTGCTCGGGCGCATTCGCATAGGCGCTGCAGATCGCGAGCGCATAGTGTGTGTACGGGTTCTTTTCGTCGAGCCGAACGGCCACCAAGGCGGCGTCCAAACCCTCCCGGATGTCATCGGAAGGATGCTCGCTCCATCCGTAGGCGACGATGCCGGCGCTCACGCGGCCAAGCCAGAGATGCGCTTCGGCAAGCTCTGGATCAAGCCGACAGGCCTCCCTGAACAGCTCTCGCGCCATCAGATGGGTCTGCTGGCCAACCTGGTGAAAATACCAGGTTCCCTGCCGCACGATCTCCCACGCCGTCAAATTTCCCGTGTGCCGCGACGCCGCGGGGAATGATGCCGTCTTCAACAATTCCGGTTCTATTGCGCCTGCAACTCTCTCTGCGATGGCGTCTTGAACTGCGAATGCCTCTTCCATTTCCAGGTCATACCGTTCGGCCCAGACCTGGCTGGCGCAGCTGGTTTCGACCAGTTGCGTGGAGACCCGAAGACGGCCGCCGGAGCGGCGCACGCTTCCTTCGAGCACGTAATCTACATCCAGGTCTCGGCCCACCTGCTTGGCGCTCACCGACCTGTGCTTGTAGACAAAACTTGAATTGCGCCCGATAACCCGAAACCACCGAAATCGCGTAAGCGCTGTGATCACGTCTTCGGTGATGCCATCGACCAGATAGGACTGTTGCTTGTCGCTGCTCAGATTTGCAAACGGCAGGACCGCGATCGATGGCCGGCCCGGGTCCGCGGGCGACCCTGGCAACGCCGGCGGCGCATCAGGGGCAGGATGCAGGCTATTCACCCGGCCGGCAAAACGATACCCCGCACGCGGCACGGTGGCGATCCATTCGCTGCCCTCCGGTTGAGAGCCCAGCATTTTGCGCAAGGCAGCGATCTGAACCGAGAGATTGCTCTCCTCGACGATGGCCGCGGGCCAGGCTGCCTCCATCAGCGCGGACTTGCTCACGACCTGCATCGGCGCTCGCACCAGTGCGTGCAGCAGCAACAAGCCCTTATGGCCAATGGCGACCCGCCGCCCTTCACGCATCAGTGCGCCGCGCTGCATGTCGAGGACGAATGTCCCGAACGCGAACAGTTGCGGCTCGACGCTATCGGCCACGACTTCTTCGGAAGAATTCGGAACTTTTCGCCCTTCCATTCAGGACTCCAGCCGGTCTTCTTGCGATCCTTTTGCGCAGGTCACCAGACTACCACAGAGGAGGCCGAAACATGACGATTTCAGAAGAACGAACCGACGCGCGACCAGGCTTCTCGGGGGCCAAGGCCCTCGTTTCCAAAGGAGACGCCGGTTACCGCACCGAACAGGGGTCCGATTACCTGCCCGGCATCAGTGCGGAATCGGTTGGCTCCACGACACTGTGGCTCGGTATCGCAACGATCCCGCCTGGAAAGCGCACCAAGGCGCATGTGCATGAGCGCCACGAGACGGCCTTCTACATGTTGAGCGGCGAAGAGTTGGAACTGTGGAGTGGCGATGAACTCCAGCACCGGGATGTGATGCACCCGGGAGATTATCTCTACATCCCCGCCAACGTCTTGCACGTGGCCGTTAATCGGGGAGATCAACCAGCCGTCTTTGTCGGGGCGCGCAACGAGCCCACCGCGCAGGAAAGCCTTGTTCTCTATCCTGAAATGGATTCCCGCGTGCCATGACAGGTGTGAGCTGCCTATGGCAAAGCCGCAGCTTCTCACACCTTCACATGCCCGATGCCCTTGGCGGCGATCTCCTCGAAGCTCTCGTCATAGCCGGCATCGGCATAGCGGATGACGCCAAGCGAGGTGTCGTTGGTGAGCGCATAGTCGAGGCGCTCGTCGGCCTCGACCGTGCCGTCGGCAACAACCGTCACGCCGCAGCTGGTCATGTAGCCGGCATAGCCGCCGCCGCCGGAATGCACGACGACAAGGTCGGCCATCGAGGAGCAGAGCAGCATCGCGTCGAGGAGAGGCCAGTCGGCAATCGCGTCCGACCCGTCCTTCATCCGCTCGGTCATGATGTTCGGATGCGCCATGGCGCCGGCATCGAGATGGTCGCGGGAGAACGCGATCGGGCCTTTGAGTTCGCCGGACGCCACCAGTTCGTTGACGCGCCGCGCGAGCGCCGTGCGTTCGCCGTGGCCGAGCCAGGCGATGCGGGCCGGCAGGCCCTCGAAGGGAATATGCTGGCGCGCCAGCCTGATCCAGTTGGTGACGATGCGGTTGTGCGGAAACATGTCGAGCAGCAGATCGTCGATCCGGGCGATGTCGCTCTCCTCGCCGGAAAGCGCCATCCAGCGGAAGGGGCCGATGGCGCGGGCAAAGAGCGGACGCAGATAGGCCTCGGTGAAGATCGGGATGTCGAAGGCATTGGCAACGCCGCCCTCGCGCGCCTGGGTGCGGATCAGGTTGCCGTTGTCGAAGACTTCGGCACCCTTCTGCTGAAAGTCGAGCATCGCCTTGACGTGCTCGACGATCGAGGCGCGGCTCGCCGCCATCAACTGCCCCTGGCCATCGTCGCGCAGCGATTTCACCTGCTCAAGACTCATGCCTTTCGGCACGTAGCCATAGACGAGATCATGCGCTGACGTCTGGTCGGTGACGACGTCGGGCACGATGCCGCGCCGGGCGATCTCCGGATAGATCTCCGCCGCATTGCCGACGAGGCCGACGGAGAGTGCCCGCTTGTCCTTCACAGCCGCGTCGATCATCGAGAGCGCCGTATCGAGATCGGGCGCGATCTCCTGCAGATAGCCGATTTCCCGGCGCTTCCTCGCCCGCTCCGCGTCGATATCGACGCAGAGGATGGCGGCACCCGCCATGCGGCCGGCGAGCGGCTGCGCCCCGCCCATGCCACCGAGACCGGCGGTCAGCACGAAACGGCCCGAGAGATCGCCGCCGAAGCGGCGTTCGGCAATGCGCATGAAGATCTCGTAGGTGCCCTGGATCACGCCCTGGCTGCCGATGTATTGCCA
The DNA here is from genome assembly GCF_000799055.1 of Ensifer sp. ZNC0028. NCBI lineage: Bacteria > Pseudomonadati > Pseudomonadota > Alphaproteobacteria > Hyphomicrobiales > Rhizobiaceae > Ensifer > Ensifer sp. ZNC0028. The sequence goes on along the minus strand of NZ_JTLA01000135.1, from coordinate 79,287 downwards.
GGCGCCGGCCGTCAGTCCGCCCCAGCAGATCAGCCCCTTTCGCTGCAGCTCGTAGAACACCTCCGCCTTGGCCCACTGCCCGACGATGTTGCAATTGGCCATGATGACGAGCGGCGCCTTGGCATGGGTCTTCAAGAGCCCCACCGGCTTGCCCGACTGGATGAGCAGTGTCTGGTCTTCGTCCATCTCGATCAGCGCCTTGACGATGGCGCGGTGCGCCGGCCAGTTGCGCGCCGCCTTGCCGAGTGCTGCATAGACGACGAGATTGTCCGGATCCTCGCCGACCGAAAGCACGTTTTCCAAGAGCCGCAGCAGCGCTTCCTGCCGCCAGCCCTTGGCGCGCAGCTCCGGCCCGCCGGGAATGGGAAAACCGGGATGACGGGGATTGGCCTTGGGCATGGTGTCGTTCCTTGTTGTTGTCTCGGCGGGGCGGTCCCCAACTCTCACTTCGGCGGCAACGTCTCGACGAACGCTAGCGCCCCATCCAGCAACCGCCGACGCAGCGCATCATCGCCATAGGCATCCGCCCCAGCGCGCACCCAGCCATGCATCGCCCGCCCGTTCATCACCATCAGCTCGATATCGGGGAGCTTCAGCGCCCAGCCGTCATTGCCCTTGCCGAGCCGGACGAGCAGCGAACCCTCGCGCGCGCCGAGCAGAAGGTTGCCGTGAAGCAGGTAAGCCCAACCGCCGAACATCGCCTTTTCCGAGAGCCCGGCGCGGTCGCCGAGCCCTTCGCGGATCAGCTCTTCCAGTCCGGCATCGCGCGCCATCACCCTGCTCCCGTTACCTTCCGGAAAGGGCGTAGCGGGCAAGCTCGATGCCCATCGCCTTTTCGACCGATGGGTAGACCGTCGGGTCGAGCACGCTGGAGGACAGCGGGATCACCGTCTTCGGCACATGCAGCACGAAGATCTTCATGCCCACCTGCAGCTGGCCGACGCTCAAAGGTTCGCCCTCCGGCGACAGCGTGGTGATGACGTCCGGGAAAGTCGCAAGCCGCGTGCCTTCCGCAGAGTCAACCGCCATATACTCGTTCATCACGTGCAATATCGTTGAGTCAGCGCCCTTCCCCAGCGTCACCGTGCCGATATCGAAGGCTTCCTTGGTATAGTCGACGGATTTGTCGGTGATCGTGCCCTCGGCGAGGATCGCCCCATTGGTCGTCTTGACGATGGCATCGATCACCGCGCTGCCGCCCTTCGCTTCCGCCGAAATGATCGCCTCGCCGAGCGCCAGGGCCAGTGAAATACCGCCCAGCGCCGCATTGGCTTTCACATAGGATGCCCTGACCGGATTGCGGCACGATGCGATGAAGCCACCTGACATGTCGGAGGCCGTGCGCAAGACCGGCGAAACCTTGGCGGTGGCGCCGCGCACCACCAGCTCGATATAGCGGTTCTCGTCGCGGTTGCCGCCGACCGCCGTCTGGATCATCGGCTCGGGCGAACCGGCAAGGCCAATCGAGCCCATGTCGCCGGTCGGGTGCGCGCGAATATCCCCGACCGCATCGACCACCTTGGTGCCGAGGATCGCCGAAGGCAGCCAGCCGTTGAGCGTCGAGGACTTGCCGTTCTGGCCGATGATCAGGCCCGAAAGCTTTTCGCCGAGCGCCTCCTGCAACAGCTGCACCGCCTTGACGTAGTCGACGCCGCGCATCTCCCACGGCGTGGTCGAGGCCGGCGCGCCGATCGCGGCCGCCGTCGCCACCCAGTCCTGCGCGTCGAGTTCATCGATCGAGACGAGCTCGGGCTTGCCGATCGAAACCGCGGCATAGCCGAGCATGCGCCCGTGGTCGGCCCAGCCACCGCCGCCGGCCGCATAGACCGACCCGCCCTTGACTGCCGCCTCGACGTCCTTTTCCTTCAGTATCCGGCCCATCTCACACCTTCTCCTGCAATTTCTTGTCGAGCCTCTTCACCGCATCGAAGAGAACGGCGGCACCAAGCGCGATATCGTCGTTTTCGGCCCACTCCTCCGGCGCATGCGAGCGCCCGCCGAGGCAGGGAATGAAGATCATCGCCGAACGGGTGATGCGTCCCATCCAGGCGGTGTCGTGACCGGCACCGGAGGCCATGCGCCGATGCTTGGCGCCGATCGCACCGCAGCTTTCTTCGAGCGTCGAGAGCAGGAGCGGATCGCCCGGCGTCGGGTGGTTGTCCGAGATCACATTAGCGGGCAGGATCGTCACGCCCGATGCCTCGGCGACACCCTGGCAAAGGGAGCCGAGCGTTGCCAGGAACCGCTCCATCTGCGGCCGCAGCTCGGCACGCGCATCGATCAGCAGCCGGACGCGAGACGGCACCACATTGGCCGCGTTCGGCTCGATCGAGAATTCACCGACCGTCGCGGTGAAATGCCCGTCGCCATGAGAAAATTCCGTCGCCAGCCGCTCGATCTCCAGCACCAGATGCGAGGCGGCAACCAGCGCATCGCGCCGATGCCCCATCGGCGTCGTGCCGGCATGGTCCGCCTGCCCCTCGACGATGATCTCGATGCGGGTGATGCCCGAGATGGCGGTAACGACCCCGACATCCAGCCGCCCAGTCTCCAGTATCGGCCCCTGTTCGATGTGCAGTTCGAGGAACGCCTTGATGTCGGAGCGTTTCGAGCCGGAAAGCCTGGAGGGATCACCGCCCACCTCGACGATGCCCTGCCTGAGGCTCAGATCCCCTTGCGTGCGGCTGAGCCACCCATCCGGCAGGACGCCTGCCATGCCGCGGCTGCCGACGCAGGAAACGCCGAAGATCGACACTTCCTCGGCCAGAAAATCGACGATCTCCAGATCATGGTCGAGCTCAATGCCGTTGTCGGAAAGCGCGCGCGCCACTTCAAGCGCCGCCGCCACGCCAGCGATGCCGTCGAAGCGGCCGCCATCGGGCACCGTATCGGAATGAGAGCCGAGCAGGATGGTGCCGAGCGCCGACTTTTTACCCTTGCGCCGACCGATCAGGTTGCCTGCGGCGTCGATCCGGGTTTCAAGCCCGGCGGCGCGAAAGCGCCGGTCGAGAAAGGCCCGGCCTTCGAGAAAGAGTGGCGTGAAGGCGCGGCGGGTATAGGGCCGGTCCGGCTCGGTGATCCCGGCGAGACCGTTGACGATCCCGGCAATACGGCTCGCATTGACGGGCAGATTGGCTGGAACTTTGTGGGCGGTCTTGCTCATTTCGCCTCCTGAAGCGCCAAGGTCGGCAGCGGCCGGACAAACCGTCCGACACCCGGTTCGGCCAATACCTCGCGACCATCGAAGGCGAGCCTGCCGCGCAGATAGGTGGCAGAGACACGCCAGGGCAGCCGGATGCCGTTATAGGGCGACCAGCCGACAACGTTGTGACCGCTTGCCGCCGCATCATAGACATAGGGCTCCGGCGTCATGACGATGATATCCGCATCCTTGCCCGCTTCGAGCGCGCCCTTCTGATGGTCGAGGCGGAAATGCCGGGCCGGGTTCAGCGTCATCAGCTCGGCTGCGCGCGTCAAGGGAATGCCACGCTCCAGCGCGCCCTTGACGAAGAGCGGCACCATGACTTCCAGCCCCGGCACGCCAGATGCGTTCGCCAGCATGTCCGGATTGGTCTTGCGATCCTCAGACCAGCTGACGTGATCGGTCGAGACCATCGTCACCGTGCCGTCGGCCACGTGCCGCCAGAGCTTTTCCACCTCGGCGCGCGGGCGGATCGGCGGATTGATCTTGGCCTTGCCGCCGAGACGGCGGACATCGTTCTCCTCGTCGAGCGTCAGGTAGTGGATGCAGCACTCGATCGTCGCTTTGTAGCCCTGGGCGCGATAGGCGGCGGCAATCTCATAACCGCGTCCGAGCGAGCAGTGCACCACATGCGCCGGGCAGCCGGTAGCCGCCCCCGTCTCGTAAATCTGGTTGGTCGCAAGCAGCTCCGTCAGCGGCGGGCGCGACAGGCCATGGGCGCGGTAGTCGGTGATCCCCGCGGCCTTGACCTTGTCGATGGCCGCACGCACCGCCTCGTCGTCCTCGTTGTGCACGCCGGCCGCTAACCCGGTTGGCGCGATGGCGCGGAAGCAGTCTTCGAGCAAAGCTGCCGGAATGCGGGGGAAGCGTTTGGGATCGGTGCCGAAGGTCGAGAACTTGAAGGCAGCGACACCGCCCTCCACCATTTCGAGAATGCGCGCCGGTCCCTCCTCCGGATCGATAGTGCCATAGAGCGCGAAATCGACGCGCGCCTGCGGTCCCGCATGGTCGATCTTGCGGCGGAGCGCGTCGGCTGAGCAGACGAGATTGCCCTCGTCATAGGGCATGTCGACGATGGTCGTGACGCCGCCGGCGGCTGCCGAGCGGGTCGACCAGATGAAATCTTCCTGGTTCTTCTGCGACAGCGAATGCACCTGCGCATCGACAGCACCCGGCAGGATCAGCGCGTTGCCGAGATCATGCCGCTCGCGCGCCGCCGGTGCAGCACCCTGCCCGACATGCACCACCTTGCCGTCGCGAACCGCCACATGGCCGCCCTCGACGATCCTTTCGGGGAGAACAACGGTGCCTTTCAGAACGAGATCGAAATCGGACATGCTGCTCTCCCAATCGGATTATTTGTCGAGCGCGAAGAAGTCGTCGAACTCCGGCATCGGCGCGGAGGCGACGAAGGAGCGCAGGAGATCGTGGCAGGTGAAGGCATCCTGCAGCGCCTCGATCTCCTTCGAGAGCGGCCGGTCCTTCAGATAGATCGCGCTGACGGAGCGGGTCTGGTCGTAGGCCCGCTTGACGATCCCCTGCGGCTGGTCGCCGACGAGGTCGATCGCCTGCGCCGAAAGCATCGCCTCGATCGCCGCCAGTTGGCGCAGATCGCGCACCTGCGTTTCCATGCGCTCGACGATCAGCGGCAGGAAAGTCGCTTCCTCCTCGAGCCCGCCCGCCACCACGATCGACTGCGCCGAGAGCGGCACGGCGAGCGACTGCACGCGCATGTAAAGTTCGACCGCAAGCTTCATCAGCGGCCCGAGCCCGGTGGCCACCTCTCCGGGCGCCACCAGATTGACCGAGAGGTTGCGTCGGCCGCCGTTCGCAAGAAGGATGCAACGGTTCAAGACGTTGCGCGCCGCGTGCGAAAAGGCGATCTGCGCCGCCTCGATGTAAAGCGTCGTCGTCAGCGGCAGCGAGGCGCCGGAGGAATGGACCTGTCCGCCGATCACGACCGGGTTGTCGTCGGAGAGATAGGTCTGCTCCACCAGCCGGCCGGCCGCAACCAGCAGCGTGTCGACCACCGCGCCGAAGACCTGGGCGGTCATGCGCAGGCTCAAGGGATCGTGGATCGCCGTCGGCACCGGCCAGTCGGAGATGCCGGATTGGCCATAGAGCCATGAGCCGACCACCGCCTCGCCGCGAGTCGAGAGCGTCGCCGCCACCCGCCAGGGGTCGGCAGACGCCCCGAGCGCTTGCGACGACATGACCCCGGTGACGAGCAGCACGCGGATGGCCGAGGCCGCTTCGCGCAGCACATTGGCGGCGGCCGAAAAGGCGATGGCGTTGACGCTGAGCGCCGCCAGCGCATCACGCGGCTGCATCACGAAGGGCTCGAGGCTGGCTTCGGCAAGCGCCGTCTCGGCCGAGACGAGACGCCCCTGGTAATAGGCCTCGCCGACACCCGTCAGCACCGAGGCGATCTGGCCCATCAGGCCGATATCGGCGCAGCCCATCGATCCGTGGCGACGCACCGCCGGAATGATATCGTGTTCGCTGAGGGCCAGAAACGCCCGGATCAGGTCCGGGCTGCAGCCGGTATGGCCTCGCATGGCGGTGTTGACGCGGATGGCGATCGCCATGCGCACGATCGCCGGCGCAAAGAACTCGCCGGTGCCGAAGTGATGGGCGCGCACCAGCGAATTGTTGAACTCGGCAAGATCGTCGGCCGTCCAGAGCCGATCCTTCATCGAGCCGACGCCAGTGTTGGAGCCATAAACCGGCAGTCCCATCGCGATGCGGTCGGCGATCACCTTGTGGGCGGCCGCCACCCGCTCCATGCCGCCGCCATCCGCCACCAGCCGCACCCGCCCCGCCCCGATATCCTCGAGCGTCGCGAAATCCAGCGGTTTTCCGCAGAGAACGATGGTCTTGACCTGGTGCAGCATGCCGATACGGATCCTCCCGCGCATGGCCGCCTATGCTTTCGATGGGGTGCGCGGATGCTCTGATGTCTCGCAACCGACGCTCGAAAATGCCGGTTCGCAGGATGCATGCTATGCGCTTATCGCACGTCCATGCTATATCCCAAATCTGGAACGGGTGATGCCGAATTCAGAACAGCCGTTCGGCGTTCGTGGTTTCCGGGGATTTGAGTATGGATCTGGCGACGATCATGCTGGTCGATGCGGTGCTGCGCGAAGGGGGCATTCGTCGCGCAGCCACGCTTGCAGGTCGCGCACCTTCGAGCGTCAGCGCCGCCGTCAAACGCTTCGAGCAGGCGGTCTCGATGCCGCTCTTCCGGCGCGAGGAAACCACGCTGGTGTTGACGCTGGAGGCGCGCAGCCGTGCAGCCGATGTCAGGCAGGCGACCACAGGCATTGCCGGCATCCTGGCGCTGGCCGGCAAGGCGGCAACCGACCCCGTGCCGCCGATCGGGCTCGTCGCGCTCGATCGTTTCGTCCGGGTCGCCCGCTCCGGCAGCATCCGCGCCACGGCAAAGGCGCTCGGCCTCGGCCAGCCGCAGCTGACGCGACAGATGGCGGACCTCGAGCGCCATCTCGGCATCCGGCTGTTCGAGCGCTCCCATGGGGGCATCCTTTCGACCACGATCGCCGAGCGGATCATCCCGCTCGTCGAAACCCTGCTCGATATCTGGGCGCGGCTGACCCATGCCTCCGCCGATCGCTTCCGCCGCGACGTCGCCACCTGGCGGCTCGGCGCCGTCATGCCGCTTGGCCCGGAAAGCGAGATCGCCCGCATGCTGGCGGCCCTGACGGCGAACTGGCACCGCGCCCGCCCGCGCCAACCTCTGTTCATTTCCAGCACCACGGCCGACGAACTGCTCGTCGGCCTTCGCAGCCGACGGTTCGATGCCGCGCTGCTCGATGTCGCCGAGATCCCGGCCGACTGCGACGGCCGGCTGGTGTCGCAGACGCCGCTGGTGCTGGCGGGGCCAGCCTCCGCCCTTTCGGAGCTGGGCGGCAACCTGCCCCGGCTGCTCGCCGCCTGCCCGATCGCGGTGCCGAGCGTCCGGAGCGGCCTTCGCCGCGAGGCCGCGCGCTTCCTCGACGACACGCTTGATGAAGCCGAACGGCGGCGCATCACCCTCGTCGAGGTCGATTCCATCCCTGTCATCATCAACCTCGTTCGCCAGCACGGCTATCTCTCGGTGCTGCCGCAATCCTCGCTCGCCCGCGTGCATCGCCCGCCAGCCATGATCCGGCTCGGCCCCGCCTATCGGCAGTCGCTGACACTCGTCTGGCCGCACGGCGCCTTCGCCGCCGAGATCGGCGAGTTGATGATTTCGATGATGAAGATGAGCGCCGAGACGAGATCGCCCGCGGAATCAGTTCCTGATCGTCGGCCGCCAAACCCCTGAAACGACTCTGAAAATTCCGACTTGAATCAACACTTGAAGCAGCGCTCAGCTCTTCAGCTTCAGCCGCCTGCGCGTTTCGCTCGGGCTTTCGCGGTAATGCGCCCGGTAGCTGCGCGAGAAGGAAGACGACGAGTTGAAGCCGGAGATCGCGGCAATGTCGGCAAATTCCATCCGCGTCTCGATCACCTTGCGCCGCGCCGCATTCAGCCGAAGCGCCAGGTAGTGTTCGTGCGGCGCGACCCCCATCGTGTCGCGAAAGAGATCCTGCAGGTGCCGGGTGCTGACGCCGATGCGGCGGGCGAGCCTTGCCAGCGTCAAGGGCGCCTCCACCGTTTCCTCCATCAGCTTGACGGCAGCGCCGACGCGCGGATCGAGAATGCGCATGTTGCCGATCGTCGGCATCTGCAGCAGGTCGCCGCGGGTGCGCTCCTGCTCGTAGATGAAGAGGCGGGAGACTTCGAGCGCCAGCGAGTAGCCGTGCGCCCGGCGGATCAGCTCCAGCATCAGGTCGAGCGTCGGCAGCGAGCCGCCGGTCGTGATGCGCTTGCCATCGATGACGAAGCGCTCGCGCACCATCGTCACCTGCGGGTAAGCGGCGGTGAAATCCTCGAAGTCCTCCCAGTGGGTGGTCGCTTTGAAATTGTCGAGCAGGCTGGTCTCAGCAAGCAGCCAGGAGCCTGACTCGATGCCGGCCATCATCTCGCGGTGCCGTGCCGTCTGCGACAGCAGCATCTTCAATTGCGAGGTGGCGCTGCGCTCCCAGTTGTAGCTGGAGAGGATGAAGAGCGGCGACGTCTCGCGCTGCGGCCGGAAAGCGCCGAAAACCGGAATGGGAATGCCGCTCTTCGTTTCGATCGGCGCCCCATCGGGGCTGTAGATGGTCCAGTCGTAGAGCGGGCGGCCGGCAATGCGGTTGGCGGCGCGCATCGGCTCGATCACCGAGGCAACGAGGATCAGATTGGTTTCCGGCAGCACCAGGATATCGACGTGCTGCACCTGCGAAACGTTCTGATCCATGCCCAAACTTCTCCGCTCTGTCGCCGATAATGTATAGAATGAAGCCGATAATGAAAAGCAACGCGGTCCTTCTTGGCTCGTAATGGGCGCAATAAAAGGGAGACAGCAATGCCGCTCAGCATGAACCGCGAGGTATTCATCACCTGTGCCGTCACCGGCTCAGGCGACACCGTTTCAAAGTCCAGCCACGTGCCGATCACGCCGAAACAGATCGCCGAAGCGGCGGTCGAGGCGGCCAAGGCGGGTGCGGCCGTGGTCCACTGCCACGTCCGCGATCCAGAGACCGGAGCGCCGGCCCGCAGGCTTGATCTCTACAAGGAAGTGACCGACCGCATCCGCTCCGCCGATGTCGACATGGTGCTGAACCTGACCGCCGGCATGGGCGGGGACCTGATCTTCGGCAACGTCGAAAGCCCGCTTCCGCTCAACGAGAAAGGCACCGACATGGCCGGCGCCACCGAGCGCGTTGCCCATGTGGCCGAATGCCTGCCGGAAATCTGCACGCTCGACTGCGGCACCATGAACTTCTCGCTTGGCGATTACGTCATGACCAACACGCCGTCGATGCTGCGCGAAATGGCCCGCCAGATGACGGCGCTTGGCGTGCGCCCGGAAATCGAAGCCTTCGACACCGGCCATCTGTGGTTTGCCAAGCAACTCGTCGAGGAAGGCCTGATCGAGGATCCGGTGCTGATCCAGCTCTGCATGGGCATTCCGTGGGGTGCCCCTGACGACCTCAACACCTTCATGGCCATGGTCAACAACGTGCCTGCCAACTGGACTTTCTCGGCCTTCTCCATCGGCCGCAACGCGCTTGCCTATCCGGCAGCAGCGATCCTTGCCGGCGGCAATGTCCGCGTCGGCCTCGAGGACAACCTCTATATCGGCAAGGGCCAGCTCGCCACCAATGGCCAGCTCGTCGAAAAGGCGGTCGGCGTCATCGAAGGCATGGGCGCCAAGATCATCGGACCGAAAGAGGTCCGCGAGAAACTGAAGCTGACGAAACGCTGAGCGAGGACCGGACCATGAGCTCTATCACCAAAGCAGCCTGTGTCGGCGGCGGCGTCATCGGCGGCGCCTGGGTGGCGCGCTTCGCGCTTGCCGGCATCGACGTGAAAATCTTCGACCCGCATCCGGAAGCCGAGCGCATCATCGGCGAAGTCATGGCCAATGCCGAGCGCGCCTATGCCATGCTGACGATGGCGCCGCTGCCGGCGAAGGGCAAACTGACCTTCTGCAAAAGCATTGAGGAAGCCGTTCAGGACGCTGATTGGATTCAGGAAAGCGTGCCCGAGCGGCTGGAGCTGAAGCGCGGCGTCATCACCAAGATCGATGCCGCCGCAAGGCCGGATGCGCTGATCGGCTCGTCCACCTCGGGTCTTCTGCCCTCCGATCTGCAATCCGAGATGCACCACCCCGAGCGCATGTTCGTGGCGCATCCCTACAACCCCGTCTATCTCCTGCCGCTCGTCGAACTGGTCGGCGGCAAGAAGACGACGAAGGCGACGATCGAACGCGCCATGTCGGGCGTCGAGCAGATCGGCATGAAGGGCGTCGTCATCGCCAAGGAGATCGAGGCCTTCGTCGGCGACCGCCTGCTCGAGGCGCTCTGGCGTGAGGCTCTTTGGCTGATCCAGGACGACATCTGCGATACCGAGACGCTCGACAACGTCATGCGCTATTCCTTCGGCATGCGCTGGGCACAGATGGGTCTGTTCGAAACCTATCGTATTGCCGGCGGCGAAGCCGGCATGCGCCACTTCCTCGCCCAGTTCGGCCCGTGCCTGAAATGGCCCTGGACGAAGTTCACGGATGTCGTCGATCTCGACGATGCGCTGGTCGAAAAGATCGGCGCCCAGTCGGACGCGCAGGCCGCCGGTCGCTCGATTCGCGAGCTCGAACGCATCCGCGACGAAAACCTCGTCGGCATCATGCATGCGCTGAAATCCGGCAATGGCGGCGAAGGCTGGGGTGCCGGCAAGCTGCTTGCCGATTTCGAGGCCAAGCTCTGGGCCAATGCCAAAAAGCCGGAAGCCGATCTCGGCGACGTCAAGCCGCTGCGCATTCTCGACACCAAGGTCAGTGCCGCCTGGGTCGACTACAACGGCCACATGACCGAGCACCGCTATCTCCAGGTCTTCGGCGACACCTCCGACGGCGTGCTGCGCCTGATCGGCGTCGACCTCGAATATGTCCGCGACGGCCACAGCTACTACACGGTCGAGACCCACATCCGGAACCTCGGCGAGGCCAAGCTCGGCGAGGCGCTCTATTCGACCTGCCAGATCCTGTCGTCCGACGAAAAGCGCCTGCACATCTTCTCGACGATCTACAATGCCGCGACCAACGAGGCCGTGGCCACCGCCGAGCAAATGATGCTGCATGTCGACAGCAAGGCCGGCAAGGCGGTCGCGGCACCCGAGACGGTGCTGAGCAAGCTGCGTGCGATTACCGAAGCCCATGCGCAGCTGCCGACGCCTGACGGTGCCGGACGCTTCGTCGGCCAGAAGCGCTGAGACTAACCCTCCGTCTTCGGAGGGATTGCGGGCAATGCCGGGTCAGGCCCCTCATCCCGCTGCCGCGACCTTCTCCCCGTAAACGGGGAGAAGGGATCTGCCGCAACCGCTGGTTCCTTCAAAGGTCGCTGCGGTTCTTGACGGCCGAGGCGGTGCGATACCCGAGAGGCGTCCCCTCTCCCCGCCTGCGGGGAGAGGGTTAGGGTGAGGGGCAGCCGAGCATGCAGCGACTGATGGGGAGATCGGTCGCAGGCAGGCAGATAATTGCGAGGGAGAACACAATGAATTTCGCACTGACCGAAGAACAGCAGATGATCGTCGATACGGTCAGGAGCTTCGTCGAAACGGAAATCTATCCGCACGAGGACGAGGTCGAGCGCACCGGCGTGGTGCCGCGCGAACTCGGCCAGGAGATCGCCCGCAAATGCAAGGAGATCGGCTTTTTCGGCTGTAACTTCCCGGAGGAAGTGGGCGGCGCCGGCCTCGACCACACCTCTTTCACGCTCGTCGAGCGCGAGCTTGGCCGCGGCTCCATGGGCCTGACCGTCTTCTTCGGTCGCCCCTCGGGTATCCTGATGGCCTGCAACGCCGAGCAGCGCGAAAAGTACCTGCTGCCGGCGGTCAAGGGCGACAAGTTCGATGCGCTTGCGATGACCGAACCGGACGCCGGCTCGGACGTGCGCGGCATGAAGTGCTTTGCCCGCAAGGACGGCGACGACTGGATCGTCAACGGCACGAAGCATTTCATCAGCCACGCCGACATCGCCGATTTCGTCATCGTCTTCATCGCGACCGGCGAAGAGGATACGCCGCGCGGCCCGAAGAAGAAGATCACCTGCTTTCTCGTCGATCGCGGCACGCCCGGCTTCGAGATCCGCAAGGGCTACAACTCCGTTTCCCATCGCGGCTACAACAACTGCGTCCTCACCTTCGACGATTGCCGCCTGCCCTCCGCCCAGATCCTCGGCGAAGTGCACAAGGGCTTTGACGTCGCCAATGACTGGCTGTTCGCCACCCGCCTGACGGTGGCGGCGACCTCGGTCGGCCGGGCGCGCCGCGCCTTCGACTACGCGCTGAACTACGCCGCCGAGCGCAAGCAGTTCGGCAAGCCGATCGGCGCCAACCAGGGCGTCTCCTTCAAGCTCGCCGACATGATCACCGAGATCGACGCCGCCGACCTGTTGACACTGTCGGCCGCCTGGCGGCTCGACAACGGCCTGCCGTCAAACCGCGAGATCGCATCCGCCAAGGTCTACGCCACCGAAATGCTCGCCCGCGTCACCGACGAGGCGATCCAGATTTTCGGCGGCATGGGCCTGATGGACGACCTGCCGCTCGCCCGCTTCTGGCGCGACGCCCGCGTCGAGCGCATCTGGGACGGTACGTCCGAAATCCAGCGCCACATCATCAGCCGCGACCTCTTGCGGCCGCTCGGAGCGTGACGGGATGATTGACCAGATTTCCTCTCCCCTCCTCATTCCTGTGCTCGTCACAGGAATCCAGCAGCGGCACGTCCGTGCCGCATATGACCAAAGCAGCAGCCGCATGTGCTTCGAGATGAAAAAAGCCCCCACCGGCTTGCCGACGCAAGCCGGCTGGATTCCTGTGACAAGCACAGGAATGAGGGCGTTGATGGCGAGCGCTCCGACGGCCGTCGGCATGAGGGAGTGCAAAACGGCATGACCTCCACGCCCCGCTCCCTCGACCGCCTGACCCGCCCGCGCTCGATCGCCGTCTTCGGCGGCAAGGAAGCGCGGCGCGTCATCGAACAATGCGACAAGATGGGTTTTACCGGCGAGATCTGGCCGGTGCACCCGCGCGAGACCGAAATCCTCGGCCGCAAATGCTACCGCTCGGTGGCCGAACTGCCTGCAGCACCCGACGCCTCCTTTGTCGGCATCAACCGGCAGCTGACGATCGACATCATCCGCGATCTCGCGAACCGCGGCGCGGGCGGTGCGGTCTGCTATGCCTCGGGCTTCCGCGAGGCGGCAAGCGAGCTTGACGACGGCAACGACATGCAGGAGGCACTGGTTGCGGCCGCCGGGGACATGCCGATCGTCGGACCCAATTGCTATGGCTTCATCAACATGCTCGATGGCGCCCTGCTCTGGCCCGACCAGCATGGCATGCAGCGCGTCGAAAAGGGTGTCGCGATCCTGACGCAATCCTCCAACATCGCGTGCAACATCTCGATGCAGACGCGCGGCCTGCCGCTCGCCTACGTCATGACCGCCGGCAACCAGGCGCAGACGGGCTTGTCCGACATCGCCTGCGCCGTGCTCGAAGATCCGCGCGTCACCGCCGTTGGCCTGCACATCGAGGGCTTCGACAGTATGGCGGCGCTGGAGCGGCTGGCGACCCGTGCACGCGAACTCGGCAAACCGGTCGTAACGCTGAAGGTCGGCAAGTCGGAAGCGGCCCAACTCGCGACGGTGTCGCACACCGCATCGCTTGCCGGCAACGACCGTGTTTCGTCCGCACTGCTGGCCCGTCTCGGCATTGGCCGGGTCGACACGCTGCCGGCGCTCCTGGAAACGCTCAAGCTGCTGCATGTGGCAGGCCCGCTCGACAGCCGCGACATCTCCTCGATGAGCTGCTCCGGCGGCGAGGCCTCGCTGATGGCGGATGCCGGCGAGCGTTACCGGGTCAACTACCGCCCCTTGCGCGACGAGCAGAAGAAGCCGCTGAAGGACGCGCTCGGCGAGATGGTGACGATCGCCAACCCGCTCGACTACCACACCTTCGTCTGGGGCAACCGCGAGAAGCAGACGACCGCTTTCACCGCCATGATGAAGGGCGGCTATGCCATCAATTTGCTCGTGCTCGATTTCCCCCGTCTCGACCGCTGCGACCCGGCCGACTGGGAGACCACCTGCCACGCGGTGATCGACGCGGCGAGAGCCACCGGCGCCCGCGCCGGCATCGTCGCAAGCCTTGGCGAAAACATGCCGGAGGCAACCGCGCTCTTTCTGATGAAGGCCGGCATCGTGCCCTTCTTCGGCATAGAGGAGGCCCTGGACGCGATCGAGACGGCCGCCGATATCGGCGCTGTCTGGGCAAAGCCCGCCCCGCCCCATCTGCTCGACGGTATTGAAGCCGACGATGGTGAAGCCGTCACCCTCAGCGAACACGAGGCGAAGGTGGAGCTTGCCGCCGCAGGCCTCACCGTGCCAAAGGGCAAGACGGCGGCAACCGCCGAGGAAGCAGCAGCGGCTGCCGAAGCGCTCGGCTTCCCGGTCGTACTGAAGGGCCTCGGCGTCGCCCACAAGACCGAGGCGGGCGCAGTGAAACTCAACCTCACGAGCCGCGATGAGGTCTATGCGGCGGCCAGAACCATGGCCGGGGTCGCCTCCGGCTACCTCGTCGAAAAGATGGTGGGCAAGGCCGTCGCCGAGCTCATCATCGGCGCCATGCGCGACCCGGTCGCCGGTCCGGTTCTGACCATCGGCGCCGGCGGCATCCTTGTGGAACTGCTCGACGATTCCGCCATCGTGACGCTGCCGACCACGCCGGAAGCGATCGGGGAAGCGATCGGCGGACTGAAGATCCGCAAGCTGCTCGACGGTTATCGCGGCGCGCCTGCCGCCGATTACGCCGCTTTGATCGAGGCTGTCGCGGCAGCGGCATCCTATGTCGTTGCAAACGCTTCGAAACTCGAAGAACTGGATATCAATCCTTTGATGGTGTTGCCGAACGGTCAGGGTGCCGTTGCCGCCGACGCCCTGATCCGCCGGAGGAAATGACAGCGATGACCGGACCGATCCGTACACGCCGCGAGGGCGGCATCCTCGAAGTCACCATCGACCGGCCGAAGGCCAACGCCATCGACCTGGCAACCAGCCGGGTGATGGGAGAAATCTTCCGCGACTTCCGCGACGACGACACCTTGCGCGTCGCCATCATCACCGGCGCCGGTGAAAAATTCTTCTGTCCAGGATGGGACTTAAAAGCGGCCGCTGGCGGTGACGCCGTTGATGGCGACTATGGCGTCGGCGGTTTCGGCGGCATGCAGGAGCTGCGCGATCTCAACAAGCCGATCATCGCGGCGATCAACGGCATCTGCTGCGGCGGCGGCCTGGAGATCGCGCTGTCGACCGACCTGATCCTTGCCGCCGAACACGCGACTTTCGCGCTGCCCGAGATCCGCTCCGGCACCGTTGCCGACGCCGCCTCGATCAAGCTGCCGAAGCGCATCCCCTATCACATCGCCATGGACATGTTGCTCACCGGCCGCTGGCTCGATGCAGTCGAGGCCAACCGCTGGGGTTTCGTCAACGAGATCCTGCCGGCGGGCAAGCTGATGGACCGCGCCTGGGAACTGGCGCGCCTGCTCGAAAGCGGCCCGCCGCTCGTCTATGCCGCGATCAAGGAAGTGGTGCGGGCAGCCGAGGGCGACACCTTCCAGGGGACGATGAACAAGATCACCAAACGGCAGTTCAAGACCGTCGATATTCTCTATTCGAGCGAAGACCAGCTGGAAGGCGTGCGCGCCTTCACCGAGAAGCGCGACCCCGTCTGGAAGGGTCGCTAGAGCATCCCGCTTTCGCGTGAAATCACCGAAAGCGCATCCCCGCCAAGCCTTGGCGGCGCAGGCAACCGAGCCGGGCGACCGGCACCAAGGCGTGACGAGACGCGCGGGAAAAGTCGCGCGCCATCAAACACGCATCCATAAGCCAAGCTTATGGAAATAAATTGTAATTTAGGGCGTTACAAGAAGAGTTCCAGCGATTACGCTTATCGATCTGAACGAAGGACGCCCCCGGCTGGGGAAGGAGAAGACGACAGAAAGAGAAGAAAAAGCGGCCGTCAGGCCGATCCGAAGCCATCTGATACAATGGCTGTACGCAGCAATCTCTACCAACCACTACGAACGGCGAATGCCGACAACAGAAGGGAACAGGGGAATGAGCGATTACAAGGATTACCTCACACGCCAGGTCATGCTCGGCAAGATGAACCGCCGCGAGTTTTTGGGCCGCGCGGCCGCTGCCGGCATTCTCGCCTCGACCGCAGGCACGCTGTTTGCCACCAGCGCTCAGGCGCAGGAGCCGAAGCGCGGCGGCCACCTGAAACTCGGTCTCGAAGGCGCTGCCGCCACCGACTCGAAGGATCCGGCCAAGGCGCTTTCGCAGTTCATGTTCGTCGTCGGCCGCAACTAGGGCGACATGCTGGTCGAAAGCCACCCGACGACGGGCGCGCCGGTGCCGGCCCTTGCCGAATCCTGGGAGCCGTCAGCCGACGCCTCGACCTGGACCTTCACCATCCGCAAGGGCGTGAAATTCCATGACGGCAAGGAACTGACGCTCGACGACGTCATCAAGACGCTGCAGCGCCATACCGACGAAAAGTCGGAATCCGGCGCGCTCGGCGTGATGAAGTCGATCAAGGAAATCAAGGCCGACGGCGACAAGCTGGTGCTCGTGCTGACCGAAGGCAATGCCGACCTACCGCTGCTTCTGACCGACTATCACCTGATCATCCAGCCGGGCGGCGGCATCGACAAGCCGGACGCGATGATCGGCACCGGTCCCTTCAAGGTAACGAGCTTCGAAGCCGGCGTTCGCGCCACCTTCGAGAAGAACGCCGACGACTGGCGCACCGACCGCGGCTACGTGGACTCGGTCGAGCTGATCGCCATGAACGACGCGACCGCCCGCATCGCAGCCCTTTCTTCCGGCCAGGTGCACTACATCAACCGCGTCGATCCGAAGACCGTCAACCTTCTGAAGAAGGCGCCGACGGTCGAGATCCTGAACACCTCCGGCCGCGGCCACTACGTGTTCATCATGCATTGCAACACCGCCCCCTTCGACAACAACGACCTGCGCATGGCGCTGAAATACTCGATGGACCGCGAGACCATGGTCCAGCGCATCCTCGGCGGCTACGGCAAGGTCGGCAACGACTTCCCGATCAACGACACCTATGCGCTCTTCCCCGAAGGCATCGAGCAGCGCGCCTACGATCCGGACAAGGCGGCCTTCCACTACAAGAAATCGGGCCATAGCGGTCCGGTGCTCCTGCGCACCTCCGACGTCGCCTTCCCGGGTGCGGTCGATGCGGCCGTGCTCTACCAGGAAAGCGCCAAGAAGGCCGGCATCGAGATCGAAGTCAAGCGCGAGCCGGGCGACGGCTACTGGACCAACGTCTGGAACGTGCAGCCGTTCTCCACCTCCTACTGGGGCGGCCGCCCGACCCAGGACCAGATGTACTCGACCGCCTACCTCTCGACGGCCGACTGGAACGACACCCGCTTCAAGCGCCCGGACTTCGACAAGATCCTGCTCGAGGCCCGCGCCGAGCTCGACGAAGCCAAGCGCAAGGACATGTACCGCACCATGGCGATGATGGTGCGTGACGAAGGCGGCCTGATCCTGCCGATGTTCAACGACTTCGTGAACGCTTCCACCAAGCAGGTGAAGGGCTACGTGCACGACATCGGCAACGACATGTCGAACGGGTATGTCGCAACCCGGGTCTGGCTGGACGCATGATGATGGAAAGCGGACCGCTCACTGGTCCGGTTTCGACGGATGGAACCGCGGGTGCAACACACCCGCGGTCTGCCGAACTTTCCGGAGTACCAGCAAAACCCAACCCTGCCGCCAATCCCTCGAATGGCGACATCGGCGGCACCTTCTGGCGGCGCTTCACCTTCCGCCGCCCGCTCGCGGCGCTGGTCCTGCAGCGCCTCGGCCTGAGCGTCGGGCTGCTCTTTGCCGTATCGCTGATGATCTTCGGCGGCATCGAGGCGCTTCCGGGCGACTTCGCCACAACCTATCTCGGCCAGTCGGCAACGCCGCAGGCTGTCGAAAACATCCGCAAGGATCTCGGCCTCGACAGGCCCTGGACCGAACGCTACGTCTCCTGGCTCGGCGGCGCCCTGCAGGGCGACTTCGGAACGTCCTGGGCGAGCAAGAACTCGGTCGGCGAACAGATTTCCAAGCGCCTCGGCAATTCGCTCTTCCTCGCCTTCTTCGCGGCCCTCGTCTCCGTGCCGCTCGCCGTCGGGCTCGGCATGCTGGCGGTACAGTTTCGAAACCGGCTGCCCGACAAGATCATCAACGTCGTCTCGCTCGCGGCCATCTCCCTGCCCGAGTTCTTCGTCGGCTATCTGCTGATCATGTTCTTTGCCGTCAAATATGGCGTCGCGACCTTCCCCGCGACCGTCTATGACAGCATGACCTTCACCGAACGGCTCTCGGCGATCGCGCTTCCCGTCGCGACCCTCGTTCTCGTCGTTCTCGCCCACATGATGCGCATGACCCGCGCGGCCATCCTCAACGTCATGTCGTCGGCCTATGTCGAGACGGCGGAGCTGAAGGGCCTCGGCATGTTCCGCATCATCGCGCGCCATGCCGCTCCCAACGCCGTGGCGCCGGTCATCAACGTCATTGCGCTCAACCTTGCCTATCTCGTCGTCGGCGTGGTCGTCGTCGAGGTGGTCTTCGTCTATCCCGGCATGGGGCAGTACATGGTGGATGCGGTGACCGTGCGCGACATGCCGGTCGTCCAGGCCTGCGGCCTGATCTTTGCCGCCTTCTACATCTTCCTGAACATGGCGGCCGACATTCTCGCGATCATCGCCAACCCGAGACTGAGGCATCCGCGATGAACCTGAGATCCATTCCCTTCAGCGCCTGGATCGGCATCGCCGGCATCGCGATCGCGATCTTCTGCGCCCTCTTTGCGCCCGTCATCGCTCCTTTCGGCGAGCGCGACGTCGTTGGCGACGTCTGGCTTCCGGCCGGCGGCGACTTCCTGCTCGGCACCGACAATCTCGGCCGCGACCTGCTCTCGCGTCTGATCTATGGCGCCCGCACCACCATCTTCGTGGCGCTGGCGGCAACCGTGCTCTCCTTCTCGCTCGGCATGCTCCTAAGCTTCACGGCCGCCGTCGTCGGCGGCTTTACCGACCAGCTCTTCTCCCGCTTCAACGACCTGATGATGGCGATCCCGACCCTGATCTTCGCCCTCGTCGTCCTTGCCGTGCTGCCGCAGCATCTGTGGATCCTGATCCTGGTGATGGCGGTGCTCGACAGTACCCGCGTCTTCCGCATCGGCCGGGCCGTCGCGCTCGACGTCGCGGTCATGGAGTTCGTCGAGGCGGCACGGCTGCGCGGCGAAGGTTCGCTCTGGATCATCTTTCGCGAGATCCTGCCGAACACGCTGTCGCCGCTCTTGGCCGAATTCGGCCTGCGCTTCGCCTTCTCCATCCTGTTCCTCTCCACCCTCTCCTTCCTCGGCCTCGGCATCCAGCCGCCGGCAGCCGACTGGGGCGGCATGGTCAAGGACAACAAGGACGGCATCATCTTCGGCATTTCGGCAGCGCTCATCCCGGGTGCTGCGATCGCCACGCTCGCGATCTGCGTCAACCTCGTGGTCGACTGGCTGATGAAACGGACCTCCAGCCTCAAGGGAGGACGCGGCGATGCCTGAGATGCTTTCCGTCAAGAACCTCAAGATCGAAGCGACCAGCTATCCGCCGGGCGAGCCGCCCAAGGTCGTCACCCTCGTCGAGGGCGTTTCCTTCGATGTGCAGAAGGGCAAGGTGCTCGGCCTCATCGGTGAGTCCGGCGCCGGCAAGTCGACGATCGGCCTTTCGGCACTCGCCTACGGCCGCGGCGGTGTGCGCATCACCGGCGGCCAGGTCCTGCTCGACGGCAAGGACATCCTGACGCTCGACAGACACGGCATCCGCTCGATCCGCGGCGCCCGCGTCTGCTACGTCGCCCAATCGGCGGCGGCCGCCTTCAACCCGGCGCATAGGCTCGGCGACCAGGTGATCGAGGCGTCGCTTCGCCACGGCATCATGAGCCGCGAGGAAGCAAAGAAGCGGGCGCTCTATCTTTTCCGGGTGCTGGGCCTGCCCAATCCGGAAACCTTCGGCGACCGCTATCCGCACCAGGTCTCCGGCGGGCAGTTGCAACGCGCGATGACCGCCATGGCGCTCTGCCCCAACCCGGAGCTGATCGTCTTCGACGAGCCGACGACGGCGCTGGACGTGACGACCCAGATCGACGTGCTCGCTGCGATCAAGCACGCGATCGAGGAAACGCACACGGCGGCCCTCTACATCACCCACGATCTCGCGGTCGTTGCCCAGATCTCCGACGACATCATGGTGCTGCGCCATGGCAAGACGGTGGAATACGGCTCGACGAAGCAGATCATCGAAGAGCCGCGCGAGGATTACACCCGGGCACTCGTCAGCGTCCGCCAGACGAAACGCGAGGAAGCTGCCGACCAGACCGGGACGCAGCTGAAGATCGAGAACATCAGCGCCGGCTATGCCAATGGCTTCAAGGTCCTGCACGATGTCTCGATGCATCTGCCGAAAGGCCAGACGCTGGCGATCGTCGGCGAAAGCGGCTCGGGCAAGTCGACGCTCGCCCGCGTCATCACCGGGCTCCTGCCGCCGACCGAGGGTCGCATCTCGTTCGAAGGCAAGGAACTGCCGCGCGCCTTGAAGGGCCGCAGCAACGACGAGCTTCGCCGCATCCAGATGATCTACCAGATGGCCGATACCGCGATGAACCCGCGCCAGACGGTGCGCGACATCGTCGGGCGTCCACTCTCCTTCTACTTCGGCCTACACGGCCAGAAGAAGACGGAGCGGGTGAACGAGTTGCTCGACCAGATCGAGATGGGCAACCGCTTCCTCGATCGTTACCCCGCCGAGCTCTCCGGCGGGCAGAAGCAGCGCGTGGCGATAGCGCGGGCACTTGCCGCCAAGCCGGAGCTGATCCTCTGCGACGAACCCACCTCGGCACTTGATCCCCTCGTGGCCGAAGGCATCCTGAATCTGCTTTTGAAGCTTCAGGAGGAAACCGCTGTTTCCTATGTCTTTATCACCCACGACATCGCCATCGTCCGGGCGATCGCCGACAGCGTCGCGGTCATGCACCGCGGCCGCCTCGTACGCTTCGGGCCGAAGTCGAAGGTGCTGTCGCCGCCCTTCGACGACTATACCGACCTGCTGCTGAAGTCCGTTCCCGAAATGGAGATCGGCTGGCTGGAGCGCGTGCTGAAAACACGGCGCATGGAAAGCGCCGGCAACTGAAAAACGAAAAGGCGGCACAATCGCGTGCCGCCTTTCCCATCTCCCCGGATCAATCAGCGTTGCCAGAAGGCCTTGTTCGTCTCAGCGCGCACCTGCGCCATGGTCATCCCGATATCCCTCAGCCGCTCCGGATATTGGTCGGCCATCCGCTGAAGTTGCTCGCGGACGCGAACACGGTCCTCCCAGATGACAAGGATGCGGAAGGGATGGTGACGGCCGAGGCTGTCGGCCAGATGCCTAGCCGGCTGGCTGAGATCCAGCCGGACGGCGTGATAGAAATCGGACATTCCGGAAAGCAGGCTGCTCATCGCCGTTCCCACCTCTTCTGGCCCCTTGGGGCGTTGAAACTCTGTCGGAACTCTAGGCGCGTCGCCTGCGCGCCACATCGCGCAGCTGCTGTGTTTTCCTCTCCTGCATTTGTAGTATTTTGCCTGCAGCACCGTGCGCGCCGTTGGACGCGCAAGGGGCACTGTGGCACCTTGCAGTATGCCGCCATTGAAAACGGCCCGGTCAGATGGCAGGAAGCAGCCATGAACCGTATTTCGACACCACAGGTCGCCACCGAAGCCCTGTCAGACCGCGAACGCGCCGTGGCCGAGCGTTTTGCCGCCGGCCTGACCTATCGCGAAATCGGCGAGGCGCTGTTCATCGCGCCGTCGACGGTGCGCACGCATCTGGCGACGATCTACGGCAAGCTCGGCGTCCGCAACAAGATCGAGCTTGCCGCCTCGGTCGCGCAGATGGTGGCCGGCAAAACGGCGACCGAGGCGGTCGCGCCGTTGCGCGACGCCGAGCCCGCCTCGCCGACGCTCGCGGTCTTTCCCATCGAAAGCCTCAATCCGGAGGAGCGCTGGCACCGTTTCGCCGACGGGCTGTCATCCGACATCTGCGTCGACCTCGCGCGCTTCGCCGATCTCCCCGTCATCGCCTTCCACACGATGAAGCTGCTCGGCAACCGGCCGGAAACATTCGAAGACCACGTCCAGGCGGTCGGCGCCACCTATGCCATCACCGGGCAGCTGCGCGCCGACGACCGGCGGGTCCGCCTGACGATTCAGCTTTCCGATACCCGCACCGGCATGACGCTCTGGAGTGAGCGCTACGAGCGCACGATGGAAGACGTACTGACGCTGCAGGACAGCCTCACCGAAAGCGTCATCAACGTGCTCGCCGGCTGCTTCGGCACGCTGGCCGCCATCGGCCGCAAGGCGAGCCGACAGAAGCCGCCGGGCAGCCTACAGGCCTACGACTATTTCCTGCTGGGCGTCGAACAGCACAATCGCTTCAGCCCCGACGGCAACGCCGCCGCCATGCAGTTGCTCACCCGCTCCATCGAACTCGATCCGACGCGCGCACGCGCCTGGACCGAACTTGCCTATGCCCATTCCATCCAGGCGGCGAACGGCTTCGGCGACGACCTCGACGAAGCCTTCCGCAACTGGCGGCGCGCGGTCGACGAAGCCGTGCGGCTGGACCCCACCGACCCTGCCGGCCACACCTGCCTCGGCGACCTCAAGGCGTGTCTCGGCGACCTTGCCGGCGCTGCCGAGGCGCACGCACGTGCCTTCGAATTCGGCAGGAACAACGCCGATACCCTGGCGCTTCTCGCGGGAGCCAAGGCCCTGATCGTCGGCGATCCCGCCGACGGGATTCCCTTCATCGAGCGCGCACTCTCGCTCAACCCGCTTGGCCCGCCCTGGTACCATGGCATGTTCGCGCGCGTTCTCTTCGTCGTCGGGCGCTATCGCGAATGCTTGTCCGCGCTTGAAAGAAGTTCGCAGGAATCGCCCAACACGCTGATGTTCCAGGCGATGTCGCATGCGCACCTTGGCGAGATGGAGGAAGCGGCAGAGGTCGTGTCGCGGCTGCGCACCCAGTTCCCGTCGTTCACGGTCGAGGGCTTCATTGCCGGCTATCCCATCTCCAATCCGCCGGCGCTTTCGGCCGTTCGGGAGGGTGCGCGCCTGGCGAGGCTTGGTTTACCCGGCCCCGCTTCAACGGCATGAAGCCCAAGCCAAACGTTATGGAGCCAGCTTTTTGCGCTGCTCGACAAGAAAGTCCATCAGCGCTCGGGTCTTGGCGGGCATCTGAGCGCGCGACGGGACGTAAAGAAAGAACGCCGGACGGGGATGAACCCACGGCAGAAGAACACGCGCCAAAGTGCCATCCTCCAGATACGGACGAACGCAGAGGTCGAGGTGCTGCACCAGGCCGACGCCCTGTAGCGCCGCACGCAACATGCTGTCGTCGTCGTTGAAGATGGCGTTGCCCTGGGGTTCGTAGATCACGGCGCGTGCTTCTTGGTCGGGCGTGAGGAACGTCCAGCGGTCGATGGTGCCGCTCGAGGTGAAGCGATAGGACAGGCAATTGTGCTGCTTCAGCTCCTGAGGCGTCTCAGGAATGCCGTGGCGCTGGAAATATTGAGGCGATCCGACGATCGCCATCTCCAGCGGCGGCGTGATGGGCACCGCAATCATGTGCTCGTCCAGGCTTTCGCCCAATCGGATGCCGGCGTCGAGCCCTTCGGCCACGATGTTGGAGAGACCGTCGTCGGTCACCAGTTCCAGCCGCAGCTTCGGATAGCGCGCCAGAAACGCCGCCATATGCGGCTCGATCAACGACCGCGCGGCAACGCGTGAGACGGATAGCCGGATCGTGCCCGACGGTTCCGTGCCGGCCTCGCCCAGGTCCGTGACCGCGCCTTCGATCGCGGCAAAGGCGGGCTGCAGCACATCGAACAGACGCTGGCCCTCCTCGGTCAACGACATGTCGCGCGTCGTGCGGTTGATGAGCCGCACGTTCAAGTGTCGTTCCAGCGATTTCAGGTGCTGCGATACGGTTGCGCGCGTCACCTCCATTTCCATGGCGGCCTTGGTGAAGCTGCGGCGGCGGGCCACGTGGACGAACCACGCCATGGCAGGAAGCAAGGAAGGATCCAGAGGCATATTGTCAGTTATCACTTAACACTGATGTCATGTCCAGGCGGTTTATCCGATCAATTCGCTCGCCTAATATGCCCCCATACCCACCGACATCGTGTCTCGGCAGGGCAGTCAGAGGAGATTTGGTTATGACCGGAATTTCAAAGGAAAGAATGCAGAGGGCGCGGGAGCAGGAAAAAACCATCTCCCCGGAAGATCACGCCAAGGTCAAGGCACTGGCCGGCATGGTCAAGATGCCGCGCAGCTTCATCTTCAAGAACCCCGACGAATACGGCATGGAAGGTTGGTACGACCTGTCCATCCCGTCGGACGATGGCACGCCGCTCGAAGCCTGGTACATCCCGGCCAAGGGCGGCGAGAGCAACAAGCTCGTCATCTTCAACCATGCGCTTCCGATGTGCCGCGCCGGCTATCCCGGCCATATGGGCGCGCCGTGGGGCAACTTCATCGAGCCGGTCGAGATCGACTTCGTCATCCAATACAAGCACCTGACCGATGCCGGCTACAACGTCCTGACCTACGACTTCCGCAATCACGGACAGAGCGGTGCTGCCAACGGCGGCGTCTGCGGCGTCGGCCAGTGGGAATGGCGTGACTGCGTCGGCGTGAAGAAATTCGTCGATGCCCATCCGCGCCTGGGCAAGATGGACGTTGCACTTTTCAGCCAGTGCCTGGGCGGCGTTTCGCAGTATGCGGCGATCACCAAGCATCCCGAGCTGTTCGAGAACGTCAAGTGCCTGCTCAGCCCGCTGGTTCCCAACATGACGTCGGTCTTCACCAAGCTCTCGGGCTACCAAGGCATCGCGCAGTACCAGGAACTGATCGACCTAGAGATACTGAAGCTCGGTGGTTTTGCTGCCGCTGACATGTCGGGCAGATTGTGGGCTCCGAACGTCAAGCTGCCGGTCTTCATGTGGCAAGTGCTCGACGATGCCGTCATCAACAACCCGAGCGACGCGGAGACCACCTTCGACGCGCTGGCGAGCAACGACAAGGAACTCTACTGGATCGAGGGTACGACCAAGCGCTTCGAGGACGGCTACAACTGGTTCGGCCGTCACCCCGAGAAGGCGCTGTCCTATCTGGCCAAATACATGAACTGACGCCTTGAGACGGATGCCGGAGCGGTGGCGATAGCCAGCAGGGGCGCTCCGGCTCGTTCAGTCGGAACGGACATGCGACATCGTGTGGTGCGGAGAGTTCTAATGGTAACGGAGCGCCAGGCAACCGTCATTTCTGCCGGCAATCGACGTCGCCCACCCGCTGCGCCGCTTCGCCTTCGAAGGTCACCGTCGCCTCGCCCGTGGCCGAACAATCGCCCTTTTCGCCGCTGCCGGCGCGGAAGTGCACCACCGGCTGGCCCTCGATCATGATGCTCGGCACAACCTCGTAGAGTTCCGGCGGGCAATTGGCGACGTCCGAGAGCCTGAGCGCCGGCTGCCCGCCGATCATCACGCTGGACGCACCCGAAAGCGCGCAGGCCGGGATCGGCGCCGAGGCCTCTTCCGCCATTGCCCATGGCACCGGCATGAAGGCCCAAAGGCTGGTTACGGCAACCGCTGCAAATCTCATGATCCCCTCCTCCTGTTCCCGCTTGCCGACGCAAGCTATCACACGGTCGCACCCGCACCTCAATATTCGGCCGGTACCGTCAACGGCTCCGCATCCGCTGTTTCGAGAAAGTTTCGCACCGTCTGCGGCAATTGCCGCGCACTGAAGGAAAGCACGCCACAGCGCGAGAGCATCTGCCGTAGATCCGGCTGCGCCCCGAGTGAGCGCCAGATCATCCGGGACGCGTAAGGCAGGTTTTCCTTGCGCCAGGAGACCCCCATGGTGGTGCCGCGCAGATAGACCCGCTGGTGCACTTCGAACGGCAGGAGGATCGTCTGCGCCAGCATCGGCTCACGACCGATGCTGCGCTCGGCGATGAAGATCCGGTTTCGCCAGAGGGTGACGAGCCCGACATATTTCGAGAACTGCTGGATCTCGTTTGCGGGATCGCGGATGCGCTCGATCGATTTCACCCGGATCGAGCCGGCCTCCTCGTAGATCCGCGCGCAGGAGCAGACGACGAGCCCCGGCCAGGAGAGCGACACGTGATAGGTCTGGTAGTAGCCGATATGACGCCGCAGGCCCGCGATGTCGCCCGGGAAACCCTCAAGCAGCAGGCCGGCGTCCGAGCGATCCCGATCCGGCCGCGTCATGCGCGCCTCGAACTGTTTGGCCGGCAACGCGAAGTCTTCGGCAGAAAGCCCGAAGAAGCGGGCAATGCGCGCCACATTGTGCGCCGAAGGCCGCGCCTCGCCACCGATGTAGCGGTTGAACTGCTGGCGGTTGATGCCGATTTCGCGGCAGATCTGCGAGATCGACCGTCGCGTCGAACAGGCAAACTTGAGATTGGCGGCGAAGATGTCGATGTCCTGCACGGTGCTTTTTCGAACCCCATTCAACGCGCTTCCAATCCCTGTCGAACAGGAAGAACGCAGGTAGCGTAAAAGAGCGTAAAGAAGCGTCAAGTCGCGAAATTGTGTGCCGGTCGGCAAACGCTAGGTTTTCCCTAACAAGCATCACTCCAAAGGGAACCCTAGAATGACCGAATTCACCAAGCGTCCTGACGGCCTCCTTGTCCCGGCGAGCCTTGCCTCGACCGGCCTCAGCCGGCGCGGCTTCCTGGCCGGCACGGCAGCCTTGGGCCTTGCGGCCGGTTTCGGTGGCACGCTCGCCGCCACTGACGCAAGGGCTCAGGAGCCGAAGCGTGGCGGCCATCTGAAGCTCGGCCTCAAGGGCGGCGCCACGACGGACTCGCTCGACCCCGCCGCCTATAGCGGTTCCGTCTCCTTCGTAATCGGCCACCTCTGGGGCGATACGCTGGTCGAATCCGACCCGAAGACCGGCGCGCCGCTGCCGGCGCTTGCCGAATCCTGGACCCCTTCGGCCGACGCGTCCGAGTGGACCTTCAAGATCCGCAGCGATGTGAGCTTCCACGACGGCAGCAAGCTGACGGTTGCCGACGTCGTCGCCACGCTGAAGCGCCATGCGGACGAAGGCTCCAAGTCCGGCGCGCTCGGGCTGATGCGCTCGATCAAGACGATCGAGGAGAAGGCAGGCAGCCTGGTGCTGACGTTGACCGAAGGCAATGCCGACCTGCCGCTGCTTCTGACGGACTACCACCTGATCATTCAGCCGAAGGGCGGCGTCGACAATCCGGCCTCGCCCATCGGCACCGGTCCCTACAAGCTTTCAAGCTACGAGGCTGGCCTGCGCGCCACCTTCGAGAAGAACGCCGACGACTGGCGCTCCGACCGCGGCTTCGTCGACAGTGTCGAGATCATCGTGATGAACGACACGACGGCGCGCATCGCAGCACTTTCCTCCGGCCAGGTGCACTTCATCAACAACATCGACCCGAAGACCGTGCCGCTCCTGAAGCGCGCGCCGCGCGTCGAGATCCTCAGGACCTCCGGCAAGGGCTTCTACAGCTTCCTGATGCACTGCGACACGGCGCCCTTCGACAACAACGACCTGCGGCTGGCGCTGAAATATGCGGTCGACCGCCAGGCGATCCTCGACCGGGTGCTCGGCGGCTTCGGCACGCTCGGCAACGACTATCCGGTCAACGGCAACTATGCGCTGGCGCCTGAGGGCATCGAGCAGCGCGCCTATGACCCGGACAAGGCCGCCTTCCACTTCAAGAAGTCCGGCCACGACCGGCCGATCCTCTTGCGCACCTCCGACGCCGCCTTCCCCGGGGCTTCCGACGCCGCCGTGCTCTTCCAGGAAAGCGCCAAGAAGGCCGGCATCGAGATCGAAGTGCGCCGCGAGCCGGAAGACGGCTACTGGACCAATGTCTGGAACGTGCAGCCCTTCTGCGCCTCCTATTGGGGCGGCCGGCCGACGCAGGATTCGCGCTACTCGACCTCCTATCTCTCGACCGCCGAATGGAACGACACGCGCTTCAAGCGCGAGGATTTCGACAAGCTGCTGCTGCAGGCTCGTTCCGAGCTCGACGAGACTAAGCGCAAGGAAATGTATCACACCATGGCGATGACCGTGCGCGACGAAGGCGGGCTGATCCTGCCGGTCTTCAACGACTACGTGAACGCCGCCTCGGCCTCGCTCAAGGGCTTCGTCGACGACATCGGCAACGACCTCTCGAACGGCTATGTCGGCAGCCGCGTCTGGTTCGACAGCTAAGCCATTGCGACGAATGCCGGACGCGGGTTCGTCCGGCACTTCCCGAGAGAACAAAAGAGATCGTTGGAACCACATGTCAGAACGCGAATTCACTGTCATCGAAAACGAATGGATCCGGCTGAAGGACGGCACCGAGCTTGCCGCCCGCATCTGGATGCCCGCCGGCGCTAAGGCCGAACCGGTTCCGGCCGTGCTCGAATATCTGCCCTACCGCAAGCAGGGCGGCACGAGCCTGCGTGACGAGTCCACCTACCCCGTCTTTGCCGCCGCCGGCATTGCCGGCGTGCGCGTCGACATCAGAGGTTCCGGCGAAAGCGAGGGCGTGATCGACGGCGAATATACGCCGCGCGAGCTTTCCGACGGCTGCGAGATCGTGGAATGGATCGCCGCCGAGCCCTGGTCCAACGGCAAGGTCGGCATGATGGGCATCTCCTGGGGCGGCTTCAACTGCCTGCAGGTCGCGGCCCTGAAGCCGCCGGCGCTGAAAGCCGTCATCTCCATCGCCTCGACCGTTGACCGCTACAACGACGACATCCACTACAAGAACGGCTGCCATCTCTCGGCCCAGCTGTCCTGGGCGGCGACCATGCTCGGCTACCAGTCGCGCTCGCCGGATCCCGCCATCGTCGGCGATCGCTGGAAGGCGATGTGGATGGAGCGGCTGGAAAAAGAGCCCTTCTTCATGGAGGAGTGGCTGGAGCACCAGCGTCGCGATGAATTCTGGCAGCACGGATCGATCTGCGATGACTTCGACAGGGTCGGCATCCCGGCGCTGGTCATCGCCGGCTGGGCCGACGGCTACCGCAACACGCCCTTGAAGGCGGTCGAAGGCCTTGGCGACAGGGCCAAGGCGCTGATCGGCCCCTGGGTGCACAAATACCCGCATTTCGCCTTTCCAAAGCCGCGCGCCGATTTCCATGGCGAGGCGATCCGCTGGTGGAACCGCTGGCTGCGCGACGAGGAAAACGGCGCCGAGAACGGGCCACAGGTGCGCGCCTATATCCTCGACGGCCCGCGCCCGTCGCTCCGGCGTGACAGCGATCCCGGCCGGTGGGTGGCGAAGGACGCCTGGACCGCACCGGAAATGCAGCTCTTCGGCGTCTCGCATGACGGACGGCTGACGCCATCTGCCGGCGGCACCGGCATCGGCGAGGTCTACCTGAAATCGCCGCTCGATACCGGCACGGCATCCGGCGAATACTTCACGCTGAAGCCCGATGCCGAAATGGCCGGCGACCAGCGCATCGACGATGCCGGCTCGCTCGTCTTCGAAACCGCGCCGCTGCTGGAAGCCGCCGACTATCTCGGCCAGCCGACGCTGACCGTCGACGTCACCTGCCAAGCGCCGACCGCCAATCTCGCCGTCCGCCTGGTCGACGTGCATCCTGATGGCACCGCCACCCGCGTCGCCTTTGGGGTGCTCAATCTGGCGCACCGCGACGGCAACGCCCAGCCGCGCGCCATGGAGCCCGGCCGCAAGTCCCGGATCACGCTCACGCTCGACGCCTGCGGCTACCGCTTCCGCGCGGGAAATCGCATCCGCGTCTCGCTCTCGACCTCCTATTGGCCGCTGATCCTCCCCACCCCCACCGACCCGGGTCTTTCGATCGACACGGCAAGCCTGTCGCTCGCCCTGCCGCTGCTGGGCGCGCACAAGGAGATCGTCGTGCCCGAGCCGGAGAACCCCGATCCGCTGCCGAAGTATCGCGAGCTGACACGCGGCGTTTCGAGCCGCACCGTCGAGCGCGACATGACCCACGGCATGACCCACTACCGGATCTACGAGGACACCGGGCTTTCCGAACATCCGGATACGGGCCTTGCCACCCAGGACGTGCGCGACGAGACGTGGTCGATCGCACCGGACGACCCGCTGTCGATGATCGGCACCTCGACCTGGACCTGCGTCGCCAAGCGCGAGGGCTGGTCGGTGCGCACCGTCGCCACCTCGACGCTCCACTGCACACAGAACGAGTGGATCACCGAGGCCGAGGTCGTCGCCTACGAAGGCGACACGCCGATCTTCGAGAAGCACTTCAAGAAGCGGATCCCCCGCGACTTCATGTGAGCGGCACACACGGAGCGGGCCAGTGGCCGACCGCCGCCACGCCCGGTCCGGCGGCCCTGTCTTGACATCGTCGGCACATCATTGTACCAATCGGTAAACACTTGACCGATTGGTACACAAATGCGCCATTTCTTCTCGCGTCATCAGCCTCCCGTTCATATCAACCGTGGCCTGATTGCCGGCATCGGCGGCCTCGTCGCCATCGCCGCCATCGGCGCGCTCACCGGCCTTGTCGGCCACCCCATGCTGATGGCGCCATTCGGCGCCAGTTGCGTGCTGATCTTCTCCGTCACGGCAAGCCCGCTGTCGCAGCCGGCGAACGTCGTCGGCGGCCACTTCGTCGCCACCCTCGTCGGCCTGGTCCTCAGGTCAGTCTTTCCGAATGAATG
The DNA here is from genome assembly GCF_000799055.1 of Ensifer sp. ZNC0028. Taxonomy (NCBI): domain Bacteria; kingdom Pseudomonadati; phylum Pseudomonadota; class Alphaproteobacteria; order Hyphomicrobiales; family Rhizobiaceae; genus Ensifer; species Ensifer sp. ZNC0028. The sequence continues at coordinate 48,566 of NZ_JTLA01000135.1, read as the reverse complement.
GTGGGCGGTCGCCATCGCCGTCGGCGCGGCGATCGCGCTGATGGCGGCGTTGCGCATCACGCATCCGCCGGCGGGTGCAAACCCGCTCGTCGTCTTTGCCGCTGATCCCGGCTTCGAATTCCTGCTCTTCCCGGTGCTGACCGGCTCGCTTATTCTCGTCGCCGTTGGCGCGCTGTTCCACCGCTTCGCCAAGGTCGAGTATCCGCTCGCGAGGAAGCCCGCATGAGCCGCGTCGTCACGGAGCGAAAGGACGTCATCTCCATGCTTGCGGAAATCTTCCGCGAGAACGGTTATGACGGCACCAGCCTCAGCCTGATCACCGAGAAGACCGGACTTGGCAAAGGCAGCCTCTACCACTTCTTCCCCGGCGGGAAGGAGGAGATGGCCGAGGCCGTGCTTGGCGATATCTCCGCCTGGTTCCGCACGCACATCTTCGAGCCGCTGCGCAATGCCGAAGATCCCACCGCGGCGCTGGACGCGATGTTTGCCGCCGTCGACGGCTACTTCCGCCAAGGCAGACGCCTCTGCCTGATGGGGGTGATTGCGACCAGCGGCGCGCACGACCGCTTCGCCCGCGAACTCAACCGCTATTTCTCCGACTGGCGCGCCGATCTCGCCGCTACGCTGGAACGCGCCGGCACGCCCGCCGCCGAGTGCGACGGCCTTGCCGAGGAAATCGTCGGCGGCATCCAGGGCGCGCTGATCCTAGCGCGAAGCCTCGAGGACCCCGGTGCCTTCGGCCGGGTGCTGACCCGCCTCAAGGCGCGGTGCCTCACGGTATCGACGTAAAGCAGGCGACCAGGCGTCCTCCCCTCGCCCAAATTGACAAAAATCAGATCGTCGCTTGAGCCAGCCTTGACAATCGCCTTTGCGCCCGGATATTAACCGGTGAGTTAAATAACTCTACGGTTAAAGACTGGGCGCATTGGGGCGCTCAGAGGAGGAGGATTCATGACAGCGGCGACCGCAAACGCAGCACGCAAGGATATCAGCTTGGAAATCGTGCGCGACTTCGAGGCGCCGATAAACCTCGTCTTCAAGGTCTGGTCGACACCGGAGCACCTGTTGCGCTGGTGGGGCCCGCGGGACTTCACGCCGCATTCGGTCAACATGGACTTCCGTCCGGGCGGCGCGTGGCGCGCCTGCATCCGTTCGCCCGAAGGCCAGGACTATTGGATGAGCGGCATCTTTCGCGAAGTGCGCGCGCCCGAGAAGCTGGTCTTCACCTTCGCATGGGATGAAGACGGCGAGCCCGGCAGCGACACGCTGATCACCGTTTCCTTTGCCGATATCGGCGGCAAGACGCGGCTGGTCTTCCAGCAAACACCATTCGAGACCGTCGAAGAGCGCGACTCGCACCAGGATGGCTGGGGCGAGTGCCTCGAGCGGCTCAGGGATTACGTCGACCATGTCTGAGCTTTCGAACTTTGAAACCGAAAACGCGCCCGGTCCGAAGGCGACCCGGCGCGAATGGATCGGGCTCGCCGTACTGGCGCTGCCCTGCATGCTCTATTCCATGGACCTGACGGTGCTGAACCTCGCCGTCCCGCAGCTTGCCGAACAGCTCAAGCCCTCGGCCGCCCAGCTTCTCTGGATCATCGATATCTACGGCTTCATGGTCGCAGGCTCGCTGATCACCATGGGCACGCTCGGCGACCGCATCGGCCGCCGGCGGCTGCTGATGATCGGCTCGGTCGCCTTTGGCCTGGCGTCGATCTTCGCCGCCTTTGCCTGGAATGCCGAGACGCTGATCATCGCGCGTGCCGTGCTCGGCGTGGCGGCGGCAACCCTTGCGCCCTCCACCCTCTCGCTCATCCGCAACATGTTCCTCGACGATCGCCAGCGCACCTTTGCGATCGGGGTGTGGATCGCCAGTTTCTCGGCCGGCGGCGCCATCGGCCCCGTGGTCGGCGGGCTGATGCTGTCGCAGTTCTGGTGGGGCTCGGTCTTCCTGCTCGCCGTGCCGGTCATGGTGCTGATCCTCATTCTCGGCCCGATCCTCCTGCCGGAATTCCGCGATCCCGAGGCCGGCCGGATCGACCTCGTCAGCGCCGCCCAGTCGCTCGTCGCCGTGCTTTCGGTGATCTACGGCATGAAGCACGTTGCCGAGGCCGGCTTCGATACCATCGCGGCCTTCTTCATCCTGCTCGGCATCGTCGTCGCGATCCTGTTTGCGCGGCGCCAGCTCCGACTCGCCGACCCGCTGATCGACCTGGCGCTGTTCAGGACGCCGGCCTTCAGCGCCGCCCTTGGAGTCAACATTCTCGGCCTGTTCGTCGGCTTCGGCGCCTTCCTGTTCGTGGCGCAGTACCTGCAGCTGGTGCTCGGGCTCACCCCCTTCGTCGCCGGTCTCTGGTCCGTGCCGACGGGCGTGGCGATGATCGTTGCGTCGATGACCGTGCCGATGCTTGCCACCCGTTTTGCCGCCTCGAACCTGATTGCGGCGGGCTTCGTGCTGACGGCGATCGGCTTTGCCATCTGCACCCAGGTCGGCACATCAAGCAGTCCCCTGCTCGTCACCACGGGCCTCGTCGTGCTCTGCCTCGGCTTTGCCCCTGTCGGCACGCTGACGACGGATATGATCGTCGGCTCGGCACCGCCGGAGCGCGCCGGTGCAGCGTCCGCCATCTCCGAGACCAGCTTCGAATTCGGCGGCGCGCTCGGCATCGCCGTGCTCGGCAGCCTTTTGACCTCGGCCTATCGCGGCCGCATGGACCAGCTGGTGGTCACCGGCTTGCCGGAGGAAACCGTTGCCGCCGCCCGCCAGACACTTGGCGGAGCTGTCGCCGTGGCTGCCGACCTGCCACCTGCAGAGGCCGAACGGCTGCTGACGGCGGCGCGCGACGTCTTCACCCAGTCCTTCGCCTTCACCGCCTCGATCTGCGTGCTGCTTTCGCTCGGCACCGCACTCATCGCCTTCCTGCTCCTGCGCAAGGCCAGCGATGACGGTGACGGCAAGGCGCAGGTGGCCGCCGATCAGCCGGCGCCTTCGGGCAACGCCGGTTAACGGTGCCCGGCGCCAGGCGCCGGGCCGGAAACGCAAAGTAGCGCAAATCTCAAGCGCCGCCGGCCTCGGCCGGCGGATGGTGATCTGCGCCCAACCCCAGGGAGGAAACCGATGAAGAAGCTCTATCGCGGCAGCTGCCATTGCAAGGCTGTCACCTTCGAAGGCCAGCTCGACCTTGCCGAGGGCATCCGCCGCTGCAACTGCTCCTTCTGCGCCAAGACGCGGATGCAGAAGTCCTTCGCGCTGCGCGGGGAATTCGAGATCACGTCAGGCAAGGACCGGCTGACGAGTTACCGGGCCGACAATTCGAGCTGGATCGAAGGCGACGTCGATCACTACTTTTGCAGCCGCTGCGGTGTCCGGCCCTTCTCGCGCGGCTACCACAAGGATTTCATCGGCCACTTCTACGCGGTCAATGTCGCCTGCCTCGATGGCGTCAGCGACGCGGAACTCGCTGCGGCGCCGATCATCTATGAAAACGGCCGCGACGACGACCACTTCAACACGCCCGCCGACACGCGCTTCATGTAAGCGTGGCGCCTGTCAGGCGACGGTCAGCGCCCGGAGCGCATCGAGCGCCCGCTCGGCATCCGCTTCCGGCACGAAGACATGGTCGTGGTAATAGGCGGCGATCACATTGGCGCTGATGCCTTCGCGCGTCAGCGCCGCAGAAACGGCCGCCGTCAGGCCGACGGCCTCGAGCGCCGAGTGCACGTTGAGCGTGATGCGGCGCAGCAACGGGCCGTAGCCGAGCCCCGCCCCGTCGGCGGCAGCGCGGGTCAGCACCAGCGTCAGCCCCTCGTCTTCGCGATAGGTGGCGAGCGGCTCCAGCGCCTCATAGCGCGCCGCGTCCCGATAGGCGACGGTGCAATAGACATAGGTCTGCGGAAACAGCACCGGGCTCATCGTCGAAAGCAGTTTCGCGAGATCCGTTTCTCCAGCCATGGCATCGTCCCCTGCTCTCGGCACCTCATATTCGTCCAGTGGTATCGGATCGTCACGTTGGCGTGAAGCACGCGATCGCGATTTGACCGTTGCCAATCCCATGAAAACATGAGGTCATCGAACGTCCGGCGCTGAAGCCGGACGATGGGAGGACGCGATGGCGCGCAGCAAGTCGGCACAGATCGCAGGCAGACCTTTCATGAACCTGGCAGCGGCAGTCTTTGCCGCGCTGATGGCATCGGCGCCGATCGCCACCGCCCAGGAACCGGCCGTCGTCATTCCGCCGCCTTCGCTAGACGAGAAATCATCCGCATCGACGGAAATCGCCGTCTTCGCCGGCGGCTGCTTCTGGGGCGTTCAGGGCGTCTTCCAGCACCTCAAAGGCGTGAAGAAGGCCGTCTCCGGCTATGCCGGCGGCGCGGCGGCAACCGCCGACTACGAGACGGTGAGCGGCGGCAAGACCGGCCACGCGGAATCGGTGGAAGTGACCTTCGATCCACGCGAAGTGACCTATGGCCGGCTGCTGCAGGTGTTCTTCTCCGTCGCCCACAATCCGACCCAGCTCAACTATCAGGGACCGGATCATGGTCCCCAGTATCGCTCGGCGCTCTTTGCCGTCACGGATGAACAGAAGCGTATCGCCGATGCCTATATAGACCAGCTCGGCAAGTCTGGCGCCTTCCCGGCGAGGATCGTCACGCAGGTCTCGCCGTTCAAGGGATTCTACGCCGCCGAGGACTACCATCAGGATTTCCTGACCCGAAACCCGACCCATCCCTACATCGTCTATAACGACCTGCCGAAGATCGAGAACCTGAGAACCCTGTTCCCTGACGCTTTCCAGGCAAATCCGGTGCTGGTGTTCAAGGCGAAGAGCTAGGGCCGTTCCAGCCGACACGACGGTTCGGCGTTGCCGCACCCGATGCCAGCGCGTCAGCGCGTCCCGACGAGAACAGCCACCCCTTCCGCCAGCCGGCGGAAGCCGTCCCGCGCGCCCTCGCTCATGTGCCGCGCCCTGAGCCAGGCATGGATCATCTGTGGTTCCTCGCGGAAGGTGACGTTGACGCCGGCGGCGGCAAGCCGCGCCGCATAGAGACGCGCATCGTCGCGCAAGGGATCGAAGAAGGCGCCGGTGATGTAGCTCGGCGGCAGGCCGGAAAGGTCCGTTTCCGCCAAGGGTGCGGCGAAAGGATTGTCAGCCGGCGCCTTCAGGATATCGCGATAGTAGCTGACATCGGCGGTCGTCAGCCCCGGCGCCTCGGCCATTTCCTCGTAAGATCCCGAGACGAGATCGCCGCCAAGGCCCGGATAGATCAGCGCCTGGCCGACAATGCCCTTGAGACCTTCCGCCCGCGCCTTCAGAACGATGCCCGCCGTCAGGTTGCCGCCGGCGCTGTCGCCGGCAACGACAACAGGACAGCCATCGGACAGCAATTCCTTCAGCACCGCGTAGCAATCGTCGAACGCGGCCGGCCAGACATGCTCCGGGGCCAGGCGATAATCGACCGAAACCAGTTCGGCGTGGGCGAAATCGGAGAGCTCGGCGCAGATCGCATCATGGCTGTCGAGCGAGCCGACGACAAAGCCGCCGCCGTGGATGTAGTAGATGCGCGTCTCGGTCGATACCGTGGCCGGCGTGTAGTGCCGGATCGGGATGAGACCATCGACGAGCGTGTCTTCGCGGGTGAGCCCTTTCGGGCTCGGCGCATCGAATTCGGCGCAGAGCGCGTCATACCATTTGCGCTGCCGTTCGATCGGGGCATCGACCGCATCGGCCGGATAGAAGTCCTCGCAGCGGCGGTGGAAAGCGAGGATGCCGGGCTCGCTCGGCATGGGTTTGGCGCTTGCCCTGTTGTCCATTTCACGTCCTCGCTCGATCAAGCGGTATCACTGGCATTCAGGTCGTCACGCGAGCAGGTCGGCTCAGAATATGCGGGGTTGATAACGCCACCCCCTACAATTACTGATTTACACCTTCTACCTACAATCCGCTCCGATTCTCTCTCCCGTGGTGTCTCCATGAAAGTATTGCAGGCCTTTCGCAATCGCCATCCTGTTTGCGCCGCATTGATCGGCTTCTTCGCCGCGCCAGCGCTGATGATGGCCTATCTTGGGCGTTGGAAGCTCGCCCTGGCATACTTCATTGCGGAGGTCGCACTGTACTTCGGCGCCTCCTGGGCGATTGCCGCAGCGACGAGTACCCATGACGCGACGTGGCTTGCCGATCTCGCGCTGGTTGCCTTCCGTTGCTTCGGATCAAACCACGGCTATCAGCTGGCTCGCGGCATTTCGCCTGGCCAGAGCTTTCCCTGGTATGCACGTTGGTACGGCCTCGCCCTGATCTTCCTCGTCGCGCCAATTGCCTTCACGTCGCTCTTGTTCCAGTCCTTCGGCACAGCGGCATCTTCGATGTACCCGACGATCCGTAGCGGCGACTATGTGGTCGCAAGCAAATACGCCTATGGCTACGGCAAGTTCTCGTTCCCTTTCAGCATCGGACTGAAATCGAAGGTACTTGCGAGCGCGCCGGAACGCGGCGACGTGGTCGTCTTCGCCTTCCCGCCGCAGCCGGAGCTCCCCTATGTCAAGCGGGTCGTCGGTTTGCCCGGCGACAGCGTTCAATACAGGGGCGGTACTCTCTACATCAACGGCGAACCGACGCCGAAGGAGCAGGTCGAGGTACAACACAATCCGGACGATCAGGGCGGTGACTTTACAATCTACAGCGAAAGGCTGTCCGGCGACCGCTTTCACCGAATGGCCGAAGACACGCCCGTCTCCGACACCCAGGAATTCACCGTTCCAGACGGCCACTACTTCATGCTTGGCGACAACAGGAACCGAAGTGCCGACAGCCGGCACGATGTCGGCTTTGTTCCGGAGGAGAACATTTTCGGGAAAGCCGTTCTGGTTCTCTACAACAAACGCAGTGGTTTCGACGCCTTTCGAAAAGTGAACTAATCCGGGCAGACAGCGGCGGCGCGGCAACGGCTTGCCAGCCGCGCCCCACACCTATTAACTCGCGCCATGGCCTTCACTTTCAGACAGTTGCAGTATTTCGTCGCCGTCGCCGAACAGGGGTCGATCACCCGCGCGGCGCAGAACCTGTCGATCTCGCAATCCTCGATCACCGAGGCGATCAAGGAGCTTGAAGGCGATCTCGGCGTCGAACTCTTCGACCGGCACCCGCGCGGCCTGTCGATCACCCATAACGGCCACCAGTTCCTGCGCCACGCCACCAAGATCCTCTCCAATGTCTCCGACGCCCGTCGGAGTTTCTCCGACAGCCGCGAGGAAACCGGCGGCAAGCTCAACCTCGGCGTCACTTCGCTGGTTGCCGGCTACGTGCTTTCCGATCTGCTCGCCCGCTATCGCCGCGCCTGCCCCGGCGTGGAAGTCAGTGCCATCGAGGACAACGGCTCCTATCTCGAACATCTGCTGATCGGCGGCGAGCTCGATGTCGCCGTCATGGTCATCTCCAACCTGCGCGACCGCATGGCGCTGCAGGCGGAAATCCTCGAAACCTCGCCCTATCGCCTGTGGCTGCCGATCGGCCATCCCTTGGTCAGCGCCGACATCATCTCCGTCAGCGATATCGCCAAGGAACCGCTGATCATGCTGACGGTGGACGAAATCGAGGAGAACACCGGCAAGCTTCTGACCGCACTTGGCGCCCGCCCGCACGTGGCATTCCGCACCCGCTCGGTGGAGGCGGTGCGCAGTCTGGTCGCGACCGGCGCCGGCATCGCGCTCCTTCCCGACCTCGTCTATCGCCCCTGGTCGCTGGAAGGCGACCGCATCGAAAGCCGGGACGTCTCCGGCGCCCTTCCCGTCGTCCAGGTTGGCATGGTCTGGCGCAAGGGTTCCGGCCTGCCACAATCGGCGCGCGATTTCGTCGGCATCGCCGAGGCGCTCCGAAGCGCCAGGCCGCGCTAATTCCCTGGATTTATTAGCCTTCTCCCACCACTGACCACACCTTTGGCGTGCCTCTCGACTATAGATATCGGAAAAACCGAAAGCGACATTCTGTTTAATGAATTTGCGAATACGGTGAAATGAAGGCACGCTTCATCCTGGGAACGAAGCCGCAAAACGCGGCTCAAAACTGGGAGAATTCAGATGAAGCAGATGCTCAAATCCTGCACGGCATTGACCCTGTCGCTCGGCCTTGTCGCCCCGGCATTCGCGCAGGAGCCGCTGAAGGAACTCGGCAAGGGTGAAGGCGAACTCTCCATCGTCGCCTGGGCCGGCTACATCGAGCGCGGCGAGACTGACAAGGCCTATGACTGGGTCACGGATTTCGAGAAGCAAACGGGCTGCAAGGTCTCGGTCAAGACCGCCGCGACCTCGGACGAAATGGTGGCACTAATGAACGAAGGCGGCTTCGACCTCGTCACCGCCTCGGGCGACGCGTCGCTCCGCCTCGTTGCCGGCAAGCGCGTCCAGCCGATCAACACCGACCTGATCCCCAGCTGGAAGACCATCGACGAGCGCATGCAGAACGCGCCCTGGTACACGGTCAACGGCGTACACTACGGCACGCCTTACGTCTGGGGCCCGAACGTGCTGATGTACAACAAGGACGCCTTCAAGGGCGAAGCGCCGAAGAGCTGGAACGTTGTCTTCGAGGAAATGAACCTGCCCGACGGCAAGTCCAACAAGGGCCGCGTCCAGGCCTATGATGGCCCGATCCACGTTGCCGACGCTGCCAACTACCTGATGGCACACAAGCCGGAACTCGGCATCAAGGACCCCTACGAACTCAATGAAGACCAGTACAAGGCAGCGCTCGAGCTGCTGCGCGGCCAGCGCAAGATCGTCGGCCGCTACTGGCACGACGCGATGATCCAGATCGACGACTTCAAGAACGAAGGCGTCGTCGCCTCCGGCTCCTGGCCGTTCCAGGTCAACCTGATGGAAGCCGAGAAGCTGCCGATCGCCTCGACCATTCCGGAAGAAGGCGTGACAGGATGGGCCGACACGACCATGCTGCATGCCGATAGCCAGCATCCGAACTGCGCCTATATGTGGATGGAGCACTCGCTGTCGCCGAAGGTCCAGGGCGACGTCTCCGCCTGGTTCGGCGCCAACCCGTCGGTCGGTGCCGCCTGCAAGGGCAACGAACTCCTGACCGATGCCGGCTGCAAGACCAACGGCTACGAGGACTTCGACAAGGTCAAGTTCTGGAAGACGCCGGTGACGAAGTGCGCAAGCCAGGGCGAATGCGTGCCCTATCACCGCTGGGTCTCCGACTATATCGGCGTGATCGGCGGCCGCTGAGCCGTCAGACCTATCGCAAGCATTTGCCCCTCACCCTGACCCTCTCCCCGCACGCGGGGAGAGGGAACGCCCCCGGCCAAACCGCAGGGCGTGAACTTGAGGCAAGACGCCCGCCGCACGTCCCCTTCGCCCCGCCTGCGGGGAGAAGGTGCCCGGCAGGGCGGATGAGGGGCCACATTTCCGGAGCATTCAAATGACCACCGCCGTTCTCTTCGACAATGTTTCCCGCCACTTCGGCGCCGTGCGCGCCGTCGATGGCGTGAACCTCGAAATTGCAGAGGGCGAGTTCTTCGCCATGCTCGGCCCCTCGGGCTCCGGCAAGACCACCTGCCTGCGCCTGATGGCCGGCTTCGAGCAGCCGACCGGCGGCCACATCGAGATCTTCGGCGAAACCGCCGAGGGCGTGCCGCCCTATCGCCGCAGCGTCAACACCGTCTTCCAGGACTACGCCCTCTTCCCGCATCTCTCGATCCTCGACAACGTCGCCTACGGGCTGATGGTCAAGGGCGTCGGTCGCGAGGAACGCCGCAAGGCGGCCGAGGACGCGCTCGCCATGGTCAAGCTCCCGGGCTACGGCGCCCGCCGCCCTGGCCAGCTCTCCGGCGGCCAGCGCCAGCGCGTGGCGCTCGCCCGCGCACTGGTCAACAAGCCCAAGGTGCTGCTTCTCGACGAGCCGCTCGGCGCGCTGGACCTCAAGCTGCGCGAGCAGATGCAGGAGGAACTGAAGAGCCTGCAGAAGTCGCTTGGCATCACCTTCGTCTTCGTCACCCACGACCAGGGCGAGGCCCTGTCGATGGCCGACCGCATCGCCGTCTTCAATGATGGCCGCATCCAGCAGCTCGGCAGCCCGGAAGATGTCTACAAGCAGCCGAAGACGCGGTTCGTCGCCGATTTCGTCGGCTCGTCCAACGTACTGCCGGCAAGCCTCTGCCAGCGGCTCGGGCTGAAGGCACCCTTTGCCAGCCTGCGTCCCGAGGCGATCGCCATCGCCGCGCCGACCAATGGCGCGCTCAGCCTGTCGGGCACCGTCTCCGCCCATAGTTTCCTCGGCGCCGTCAACCGCGTCGTCGTCGACGTCGACGGCGCCCGTGTCGCCGTGGCCAGCCCTGCCGCCCTTGCGGTGCCCGCGCTCGGCAGCCCCGTCACCATCAGCTTTGCCGCCAACGAGCTGCACCCGATGGAGGACGCATGACCGCCTTTGCCGAACCCCTCGTTCTGCCTGAACGCCGCGGCCCCGCAGGCCGCCTGTCGGACTTCTTCTGGAAGCACCCGCATCTGCTTCTGACGCTGATGCTCGCCCCGCCGCTGCTCTGGCTCGGCGTCGTCTATCTCGGTTCGCTCTTTGCGCTTCTGCTGCAGAGCTTCTTCTCGATCGACGATTTCTCAGGGCTGATCAATTACGAGTTCACCTTCGCGACCTATCGCCAGCTCTTGAGCGAGACCAATCTCGACATCATCCTGCGCACCGTCTTGATGGCCGCAACCGTGACCGTCGCTTCCGCCATCATCGCCTTCCCGATCGCCTATTACGCGGCGCGTTACGCCCAGGGAAAATGGAAGGTGCTCTTCTATCTCGGCGTCATGCTGCCGCTCTGGTCGAGCTATCTGGTCAAGATCTACGCCTGGAAGCTGATCCTCGCCAAGGAAGGCATCCTCACCTGGATCTTCGAAAAGCTGCACCTGCTCTGGCTGCTCGACGGCTGGCTGGCGCTGCCTGTCGTTGGCGGCAACTCGCTCTCGGTCAGCTACACCGGCACCTTCGTCGTCTTCGTCTATGTCTGGCTGCCCTTCATGATCCTGCCGATCCAGGCAGCGCTGGAGCGCGTGCCCGGCAACCTGATCGAGGCCTCCTCCGACCTCGGCGGCACACCGGCGCAGACCTTCCGCTTCGTGCTGTTTCCGCTGGCTCTGCCCGGCATCGTCGCCGGCTCGATCTTCACCTTCTCGCTGACGCTCGGCGATTACATCATCCCGCAGATCGTCGGCTCGTCGCGCCTCTTCATCGGCCAGGCGGTCTACGCCCAGCAGGGCACCGCCGGCAACATCCCGCTCGCCGCCGCCTTCACCGTGGTGCCGATCGTCATCATGGGCGCCTACCTGTTCATGGCCAAACGCATGGGGGCCTTCGATGCGCTCTGATCGCCTCAACCGCTCGCCGATGGGCCTGAAGATCGCCGCCGCCGCCGGCCTCGCCTTCCTGCACCTGCCGATCCTGCTGATCTTCCTCTACGCCTTCACGACCGAGGAAAAGAGCTACCAGTTCCCGCCGCCCGGCCTGACAACGCAATGGTTCGCCGTTGCCTGGAACCGCCCCGACGTCTGGGCGGCGCTGACGCTCTCGGTCAAGGTCGCCTCGATCGCCACCGCCGTGGCGCTCGTGCTCGGCACGCTCTGTGCAGCCGCCGTCAGCCAGACGCGCTTCTTCGGCCGCGAGACGATCTCGCTGCTCGTCATCCTGCCGATCGCTCTGCCCGGCATCATCACCGGCATTGCGCTCAGATCCGCCTTCTCGATGGCCGATATCCCGTTCTCGTTCTGGACCATCGTGCTCGGCCACGCGACGTTCTGCATCGTCGTCGTCTACAACAATGCGGTCGCCCGCTTCCGGCGGATTTCCGGCTCGCTGATCGAGGCTTCGATGGACCTCGGCGCCGACGGCTTCCAGACCTTCCGCCACATCATCCTGCCGAACATCGGCACGGCGCTGCTCGCCGGCGGCATGCTCGCCTTCGCGCTGTCCTTCGACGAGGTGATCGTCACCACCTTTACCGCCGGCCAGCAATCGACGCTGCCGATCTGGATGCTCGAAGAGCTGATCCGCCCGCGCCAGCGGCCGGTGACCAATGTCGTCGCCATGGTCGTGGTGCTCGTCACCTTCCTGCCGATCCTCGGCGCCTACTACCTCACCCGCGACGGCGACCAGATCGCCGGCGCCGGCAAATAACTCGACTTTCAAGGGAGAACAGACATGGACACCCAACTGCTGATCGGATCGCGCTTCGAGGCCGGCACCGAGGCCGACGAACACATCCTGAACCCGCGGACGGGCGGCAAGATCGTCGATCTGCCGGAAGCTTCGCACGCCCAGGTCGAGGCAGCCGTCGACGCCGCCGAGCAAGCCTTCACCACATGGTCGCAGACGACGCCGGCCGAGCGCTCCAACTATCTCTTGAAGATCGCCGACGCGATCGAGAAGGAGGCTGATGGTTTCGCAGCGCTGGAAGCGCTGAATTGCGGCAAGCCGATCAACGCGGTGAGGAACGACGAAATTCCGGCGATCGTCGACTGCTGGCGTTTCTTTGCCGGTGCCGTGCGCAACCTGCATGCGCCGACGGCGGGCGAATACCTGCCCGGCCATACCTCGATGATCCGCCGCGATCCGATCGGCATCGTCGGCTCGATCGCGCCGTGGAACTATCCGCTGATGATGATGGCCTGGAAGCTGGCGCCGGCAATCGCCGGCGGCAACACCGTCGTCTTCAAGCCGTCGGAGCAGACACCGCTGACGGCGCTGAAGCTTGCCCGCGTGCTTGCCGACATTCTGCCGGAAGGCGTGGTCAATGTCGTTTCCGGCCGCGGCGAAACCGTCGGCAATGCGCTGATCAACCACCCGAAGATCTCGATGGTCTCGATCACCGGCGACATCGCCACCGGCAAGAAGGTTCTGGCGGCCGCCGCCAAGACCGTCAAGCGCACCCATCTGGAACTCGGCGGCAAGGCCCCTGTCATCGTCTATGACGACGCCGATCTGGAAGCCGTCGTCAACGGCATCCGCACCTTCGGCTATTACAACGCCGGCCAGGACTGCACCGCCGCCTGCCGCATCTATGCCGAAGCCGGCATCTACGAGAAGCTCGTCGCCGACCTCACCTCGGCCGTCTCCACCATCCGCTACAATCTCGCCGACGACACCGAAAACGAGATCGGCCCCTTGATCTCGCGTCGCCAGCGCGACCGTGTCGCGAGCTTCGTCGAGCGCGCCGCCGACCAGAAGCACATCGAGATCACCACCGGCGGGGCGGCCGGCAGCGCCGACGGCTTCTTCTTCCAGCCGACGGTTGTGGCCGGCGCCACGCAGGAAGACGAGATCGTGCGGCGCGAAGTCTTCGGCCCCGTCGTCTCCGTCACCCGCTTCACCGGCAAGGACGACGCAATCGCCTGGGCCAACGACAGCGACTATGGCCTTGCCTCCTCCGTCTGGTCCAAGGACATCTCCCGGGCGATGAAGGCGGCCTCGCGCCTGCAATACGGCTGCACCTGGATCAACACCCACTTCATGCTGACCAACGAGATGCCGCATGGCGGCGTCAAGCAGTCGGGCTACGGCAAGGACATGTCGGTCTATGCGCTCGAGGACTACACCGCCGTTCGCCACATCATGATCAACCACGGCTGAGGCTCACCGCCCCGGACGCGGAGAATGCATGCAAACGAAACAAACGGGAGGAGTTTGCGATGTACCGTCGTCAATTGCTTGTTGCGGCTGGGGCTCTCGGCCTCAGCGCCCTCGTGCTTACGCCGGCGGCCTTTGCCGCCGACGCGGCGCCCGATGTGGTCGCGGCCTATGTCGCGGCCTGGAATGCCCATGACTCAGGCAAGGCCGCATCCTACTTTGCCGACGACGTCACCTATTACGACGCGTCGGTCGGCACGCCAGTGACCGGCAAGGATGCCGCCAAGACCGGCGTCATCGACAATTTCCTGAACGCAGCGCCCGATGCCGTCTGGACCATGAAGGGTGATCCGATCGCCAGCGGCGACAAGGTGTCTTTCGAATGGGAGTTCTCCGGCACCAATTCCGGTGCCTGGGCCGATGGCACGGCTGCGACCAACAAGAGCTTCAAGTTCACCGGCGCCTCGGTCTTCACGGTCAAGGACGGCAAGATCACTGCCCAGAACGACTATTACGACGCGCTCGGCTTCTACAAGCAGCTCGGGCTGATGCAATAGGCGAGCCCGATGGCCGCAGGCTCCGGCCTGCGGCCATCGCATCCGCGCCTGAAATCATGAGCATAAAACTCATAAATGACTTGCACAGCACGAAATCATGAGTAACACGATCACCTTATGAGTTTCTGACCACGCTCAGAAGGTGTCCAATGCTTGCAGGACGGTGTTCGTCTACGGCTGTAGTTCCGATCGGGCTTGCCCATGTGCGGGTGACGCGATGACGGCTGCTGTTTCCGAACAGGTCATGGCGACCGGTGGTCCGAAGGCATTGTCGGCCGCCTTTGCCGGCCCCCATGCCTGGTGCAACGAGAAGATGGTGCTCGCGGACGAACTGTCCGACGGCGTGGCGTTGACGGATTTCTTTTCCTCCGGCGCCTTCGATCGGGCGCTCGATATCTACACGGAAAAGTCCGGCGCCAGCGACCGGCGCGCCGTCGCCTCCATGTGGTCGCTCTATTACTTCTCGGCCCTCACCATCCCCTATCTGGTGGCGCGCGTTCTCGATCACCATGTCCTTCCCGTCTCCTTCGACCGCATGAAGGTGGCGCTTGCCGAGGACGGCCTGCCCCGCGCCTTCGGCGTCGCGACCTCGGGCGATTGGCAGGAGGGAGACGATACCGACGTTTTCGCGACACTTGCTCCCCTCATGCAGGGGCATCTGCGCGAGGTCGTCGGCCACCTCAAATCCGTCGGCGGCATCGCCCCGAAGCTCGCCTGGAACAATGCGCTCGTCTATATCGACTATGCGCTGCGCGCCTCCGGCATCGAGCCGCTGAACGCGCAGGCCGACGCGCTGATCGGCAGCAAGTCCCTGCCGGACGGCACGCCCAACCCCTTCTTCGATTGCCTGCGGCACGAGGAGGAAGACGGCGCCCGTGTCTGCCGGCGCAAGATCTGCTGCCTGCGCTATCTGCTGCCCGGGGTCCCGAGCTGCGGCAGCCTCTGCGCCCTCCCGAGCCAAAGGAACCAATAGGTTTGTCTTCCCGCTTCCCCTTCCCGGCCGCTCTGCGGCTGACGATCGTTGTCATCACAGCCCTGCTTTTTGCCGTCTCCGCCCGCGCCGAAGGCATCTGGCCGATGACCGTCACCGACGCGGTCGGCCGCGAGGTGACGATACCGGCAAAGCCGAAGGCGATCCTGCTTGGAAGCGGATTCAACCTCGTCGCCCTGTCGCTCATCCATCCCGATCCCGTCAGCCTGCTTGCCGCCTGGTCCGGCGACATGAAGACCGACAACCCCGAGATCTACGAGAGCTTCCGGCGGAAATTCCCTGATATCGCCGACGTGCCGCAGATCGACGACGGCACGGGCCCGGGCCTTTCCTTCGAGACGCTGCTGACCGTGAAGGCCGATCTCGCGCTGCTCAACAACTGGCAGTCCGACACGGAGTCCGGCAGGCGCGCCATCGAGTACCTGACCGGCATCGGCGTGCCGGTGGTGGTGGTCGATTTCAACAACGACGCGCTGACCGGCACGCCGCGCATGATGCGTCTGCTCGGCCGGATCCTCGAACGGGACGAACAGGCCGAGGCCTTCGCCCGGTTCTACGAGGACAAGCTCAAGCTGATCCGCGACCGCATCGCCGCCAAGCCGGAACCGCGCCCGCTGGTGCTGATGGACGCCTTCCCCCAGCCCGACCGCTGTTGCTGGGCCTATGGCACCGGCGGCCTCGGCGAATTCCTGACGGTGGCCGGCGGCCGCAACTTTGCCGAAGGCGTGCTGCCGCGGCCGGGCGGCACCGTCAACGCCGAGGCGATCATGGCCGCCAATCCGGAAATCTATATCGCCACCTCCTCGCCCGGCGGCAAATACGGCACGCTCTCGATCGGCCCCGGCGTCAGCGAAGACGAAGCCCGCGAGACGCTCGCCCGCACCATCGAAGCGCCGGCGCTGAAGACCATCCGCGCCATCGAGGAAAAGCGCGTGCACGGTCTCTGGAACTTCTTCAACGCGATCCCGCTCAACATCGTCGCCGCCGAAGCCTTCGCCACCTGGATCCGGCCGGATCTGTTCGGTGATCTCGATCCGCAAAAGAGCCTTGCCGAGATCAACGCCCGCTTCGCCGCGGTGCCCTTCGAAGGCACCTACTGGGTGGATCTGACACCCGCCAGATAGGGAGGCGTCCTGCACACGCGGGCGCGGGCGCGGGAGCGCATGACTTGGTCACGCGTGTTCACCAATTCGTCAGGGTGCTTCCTTTCGTCCGACGCCCCAGCGTGTTGCCAGTCTGCACCCACCCTATATAAAGGCCAGGTGGTGGAGCGCGCCGTTCCGAGAAGGCGAGCGTCGCTGTAACACGTTGATCGGCTGCACGATTTCTCTGTTGCGTCGATTCCGGACCAAGGAATGATGCGGGGGTTGAGGAGGATCTTGATGCTGTGGTTGATTGCGTTACCGCTGGGTCTTGTCGTCGTGTATCTGGCAGCGCGCTTCAGCCGCTTTCGTCATTGGGCCGAACCGATCCTTTCCGTCGCCGTGGCGCTCGGCCTGCTCGTCGCCTTCATCATCTGGTTTGTCGACCGCGACGGCCGCACGCCTCCCGCGCCGAAGCCCGTCGAGACGACGCAGCCCGCCGGTCTCACGGCCTCCGATGTCGCCCTGGAAGGCCTGACCTTCGAGCAGAGCCAGCCGGAAAGAAGCTTCCGGCTGCGCGGCACGGTGACGAACAAAGGGCCGCAGCTGCTCGAATATTTCCGCCTCGCGGTCACGCTCGAAAACTGCCCTGACGGCAATTGCGAGACGATCGGCAACGACACAGCACTGATCCTCGCCCGCGTGCCGGCGGGCCAGAGCCGTTCGTTCGAAACCTTCCTCACCTTCCCCAACCGCGAGGGCGAAAGCCTGACGGCGCCGAAATGGACGACCGAGATCCAGGAAGTCCGCGGCGCCAACCGTTAATCGGCGGCGCGGGAGAGACAAGCAGCCAAGCGTTAGCCCACGTCTGCCCGCGCCCGACCGTCAAGCCGCTGCCGGTCGCTGCAACGCCTCGACGAGCTTCGCCGTCGACAACACCTCGGCAAATTCCGCCCGCAAGGTCGCCACGTGGGCGCGGTGGATTTCGCGCGCCGAGATCACTCCGCCTTCGCCGTCCGGCTGGTCGAAACAATCGCAGGCATCCTCAACGAGGATCATGCGGTAGCCGAGATTGGCGCCGACGCGCACCGAGGTCGAGACGCACATGTCGGTGGAAATACCGAAGGCGACGACCGTGTCGACGCCGAGACGACGCAGGCGCAGATCGAGATCCGTGCCGATAAAGGCGGCATTGACGCCCTTGGTGACGAGCGCCTCGTCTCCCATCGGTCCGAAACCGGGCCTGAAACCGTTGCCGGGGGCGCCCAGCGAAAGCGTCGAACCGGGCATGACGCTGTCGTGGCGCACGTGAATGATCGGCCGACCGCTCGCCCGCCAGGCGGCAAGGAGCGCAAGGCCGTTTTCATCGACCGCGTCGTTCCAGCGGCGCGGCCAGGGGGCGCTGTCAAAGGCCTGCTGCATGTCGATCGGCAGCAGCACGGCATTCTCGGGGATATTCAGTTTGGGCATGGAAAGGCTCCGTTGTTGCAGGGAGACGCTATCTTGCCTATCGTCCGGTTTCACTGGACATGATGACGTCTGACCGGACACATGTCCGGAAAGGTCGACAAGGAGGCGACGTTTTGACGGAAATCGATGAAAAGGATCGCCTGCTGCTGGCGGCGCTCAGGCAGGATTCGCGCCAGAGCCTGGTGGCGCTGGCCCGCCATAGCGGCCTGTCGCGCAGCGCGGCCCATGACCGGCTGCGGCGGCTGGAATCGAAGGGCGTGATTGCCGGCTACACCATCCGCCTCGGCATCGAAGACGAGAGCCCGACGGTCAAATCGCTGATCGCCATCACCTTCCAGCCCGGCAAGAACTGCGACCACATCGTGCCGCATCTCTCCGCCATGCCGCCCATCGTCACCTGCTGGTCGCTCGCCGGCGCCACCGACCTGATGGTGCTGGTCGAATGCGCCTCCAACGGCGATCTCGACACCATCCGCCGCCAGATATCGATCATCCCGGGCGTCGCGACGGTGCAGACGCATGTGGCGCTGAGGACGCATTTCAACCGGCGGGACTAGGCAAACGAAAAGCGTCGCCGGCACGCTTGCGCCGGCGACGCGATTTGCCTGCAGCTTGCCGCTCAGGCCGGCCGGCGGATCTCGTCGAGATACCAGTTGATGTAGCGCAGCTCGTTCTGCTCCATCGGCGCGATCGGGCCCGGCACGAAATAGTGCGAGCGCACGCCGCGCGACGTGTGCTCGATGATCGCCTTGTCTTCGTCGGTCGTCACCTTCCAGAGCCAGGTGAGCTTTTCCAGATCGTAGTCGCGCCCCTCCTCGGCCTTGCCGTCGACGAGCCAGATCAGTTCCATCTCCGAGGTTTCGGCCGTCTTCGGTATGAAGCGGTAGATCATGCCGTGGTCCGGATAGCAGACGAGGAAGGTGGTGCCGCCGAGATGGATCGAGGTGACGCCGCCGTCGAAATCGGTGAAGCGGCCCATCAGCGTGCTCAGCGCCTGCCCGTCCTTGCTGCCGGTCTGGACGCCATCATAGAGCGCGTAGCGGAAGGCATGGATGGTCTCCTTGCCGCCCGTGGAATTCTGCCAGTGATTGCCGGAGGCGACCTCGATGCCGAGCGCGCAGGTGCGCGCCTCCATCTTCGCGTTCAGCTCCTCGATCATGTGCAGCGGCTGTTCCAGCGCATGGGTTTCGGAATATTCCGGATGCGCCGGGCCGCAATGGTAGCACTCGACGTAATTCTCGACCGCAAGCTTCCAGTTGGCGTCAACCGGATAGGACTGACGATGAGCGATCTTCGCCGAGCCCCAGCCATATTGGCCGCAGGTCGCGTGCAGCAGCCGTTCGACCTCGGAGAAATCGAGCGGATCGGCGGCGAACGAGATGAAGATCAGCCCCTCAACGACACGCACGTTGAGTTTCTTCAGCCCGTGGTCCTCGCGCTTGAAGTCCTTGGGCATCAGCCTTGCTGCCTTCAGCGCGCCGTCATTGCCGTAGGTCCAGGCGTGATAGGGGCAGACGAAGGCGCGGGCGTTGCCCTTGTCCTTGGTGCAGACCTCCGCACCCCGATGACGGCAGACATTGAGCATCGCGTGGATTTCGCCGCTTGCCGTGCGGGTGACGATCACCTGCTCGGACGCCATGCGAAAGACCTCGAAATCGTTGGCGTTCGGGATCGCACTTTCGTGCGCCACGCAATGCCAGTGACGCCGGAACACCCGCTCCAGGTCCCGCTCATAGATCTCCGGGTCGAGATAGAAGGCGCGGGCAAGCCCATGGCCGGGACGATGGGCGGCGACCAGCTGATCGATGCGGTCGCCCGCAACTGTCGTATCCTTAAGCTCCGATGCGAGCATGGACTGAACTCCAGAAAGAAGACCGGAAACCCGCGATCCGGCACGCGTATTGTCCTGTTCTAGGCCCGGAACGGCCCCCTCATGCGCGCAGCGAGGCGCTGCCCCTCATCCGCCTGCCGGCACCTTCTCCCCGTTTGACGGGGAGAAGGGATATGCGGCACCGTCTCGCCATTGCCTGAACCATCGGTATGGCAGGTCCCCTCGCCCCGCCTGCGGGGAGAGGGTTAGGGTGAGGGGCAACCTCAAACGCCCGCCTACATGCGCACCCGCTCCGCCCGCGGGTCGTACATTGGCTTCAGCGACGCCTCCGCCTTCACCCGCGTTCCGGCGATCTCAATCTCGAAGCTTGATCCGAGCACGTCGTCTGCGCTCTCGCCTTCCGAGGGCACGTAGCCGAGGCCAATGGCGCCGCCCAGATGGTGGCCGTAATTGCCCGATGTGATCGTGCCGACGATCTTGCCGTCGCGCACGATCGCCTCGTTATGGAAGAGCAGCGGCTCGGGTTCCGTAAGGCGGAACTGCACCAGCCGGCGCGACAGCCCGCGATTGTGCTTGGCAAGCACTGCCTCGCGGCCGATGAAATCGCCCTTGTCGGCCTTGACCGCAAAGCCGAGCCCGGCTTCAAGCACGTGGTCCTCGTCGGTGATGTCATGGCCGAAATGGCGGAAGGCCTTTTCGATGCGGCAGCTGTCGAGCGTGTGGATGCCGCAGAGCTTCAGGCCCAGCCCTTCGCCGGCCGCTTCCAGCGCCTCGAACACATGCGCGGTCTGGTCGGTCGGGACATAAAGCTCCCAGCCGAGTTCGCCGACATAGGTGACGCGGTGGGCGCGGGCGAGCCCCATGCCGACCTCGATCTCGCGCGCCGTGCCGAACGGATGCGCCGTATTGGAGAAATCGTTGGGGCTGACCTTCTGCATGAGATCGCGCGCCTTCGGCCCCATGACGCAGAGTACGCTTTCGCCGGCGCCGACATCGGTGATGACAACGAACTCGTCCGTCAGATGCTTGCGCAGCCACGCAAGGTCGCGCTGCAGCGTGGCGCCGGGCACGACGAGCAGGAACGCCGTCTCCGAAAGGCGTGTCACCGTCAGGTCGCTCTCGATGCCGCCGCGGGCGTTCAGCATCTGGGTGTAGACGATGCGACCGGGCTCGACATCCATCTCGTTGGCGCAGAGCTTCTGCAGGAAGGAAAGCGCATCGCGCCCTTCGACCCGGATCTTGCCGAAGGAGGTCATGTCGAACAGACCGACGCCGTTTCTGACCGCCAGATGCTCGGCCTTCTGGTTCTCAAACCAGTTCTGCCGCTTCCAGGAATAGCGGTATTCGCGCTCCTGGCCCTCGTTGGCGAACCAGTTGGCGCGCTCCCAGCCAGCGACTTCGCCGAAGACGGCGCCGCGGGCCTTCAGGTGCTCATGCAGCGGCGAACGGCGCACCCCGCGGGCCGTCGCCATCTGGCGGTAGGGGAAATGGTCGGCATAGAGCAGGCCGAGTGTTTCCGAGACGCGGTCTTTCAGGTAGGCCCGGTTCTTCTGGAACGGCTGCGCCCGGCGGATATCCACCTCCCAGAGATCGAACGGCGGCTCGCCGTCGTTCATCCATTGCGCCAGCGCCATGCCGGCGCCGCCGGAGGAAACGATGCCGATCGAGTTGTAGCCGGCCGCCACCCAGTATCCCTTCACTTCAGGCGCTTCGCCGAGATAGTAGCGATCGTCGGGGGTAAAACTTTCCGGGCCGTTGAAGAAGGTGTGGATACCAGCCGTTTCCAGCATCGGCATGCGGTTGACCGCCATTTCGAGGATCGGCGCGAAGTGGTCGAAATCGTCGGGCAACTGGTCGAAACAGAAGTCCTCGCGGATGCCGTCCATGCCCCAGGGCTTGGCCTTGAGCTCGAAGGCGCCGATCAGCATCTTGCCGGCATCCTCCTTGTAGTAGGTGCATTCGTCCGGCACGCGCAGCACCGGCAGGCGCTTCAAGTCCGGGATCGCCTCAGTGACGATGTAGAAATGTTCGCAGGCGTGCAGCGGCACCGTGACGCCCGATTGCCGCGCAAACTCCCTGCCCCACATGCCGGCGCAGTTGACGATATGGTCGGTCTCGATCGTGTAGCTCTCGCCATTCTGCTCGCAGGTGACGCCGGTGACCCGGCCGTCCTTCTTCAGGACGGATGTCACCTTGACACCTTCGATGATCGTTGCGCCGTTCTGGCGGGCGCCCTTGGCGAGCGCCATGGCGATATTGGCTGGGTCGCACTGACCGTCGAGCGGCAGGTGCACCGCCGCCTTCACATCCGACGTGTTGAGGTGCGGATACATCGCCTTCACCTCGTCGGGCGTGATCTCACGCACGTCGACATTGAAGGCACGCGCCAATGAGGCCTGGCGGTAGATCTCCTCCTTGCGCTCCTCCGTCAGCGCCACGGTGATCGAGCCGTTCTGGCGCATGCCGGTGGAAATGCCTGTCTCGGCCTCGAGCTTGACGTAGAGATCGGCCGAGTATTTCGCGAGCCGCGTCATGTTTTGCGAGGCGCGCAGCTGGCCGATCAGGCCGGCCGCATGCCAGGTGGTGCCTGACGTCAGTTGCTTGCGCTCAAGCAGCACCACATCGGTCCAGCCGAGCTTGGCCAGGTGATAGGCGACCGAACAGCCGGAGACGCCGCCGCCGATGATGACCGCCCGGGCTTTCGAGGGAATGGGCTTGGTCATGCGCGCAGTCTTTCATTGGAGGGATCCCAGAGCGGCTGGTCCGCCTCGACCGTCGCCTTGAAGCGGTCGCCGAAGATCTCGACCTCGATTTCTTTGCCGGGCACCGCAAGATCGGCCCTGAGCATGCCGAGCGCGATCGACTTGCCGACCCGGTGGCCCCAGTTGCCCGAGGTCGTCTCGCCGACCACCTGGCCTTCGGACCAGAGCGTCGACATGTAGGGCGCGTCGCAGCCGTCGGCGGCAACCGTCAGCGTCACGAAGCGCTTGGCAACACCCTGCTGCTTTTCACGCTCCAGCGCCGCCTTGCCCTTGAAGCCAGGCTTGCCCCAATCGACGAAGCGCTCAAGCCCGCCCTGCAGGATGGTGTAGTCGGTCGACAGATCGCCCTTCCAGGCGCGATAGCCCTTCTCGATGCGCAGACTGTCGAGCGCTTCCATGCCGAAGGGTTTGAGCCCGTGCTTCTGCCCGGCCGCCCAGACGGCGTCGAAGATGATGGCCGTGTCCTCGACCTTCGTGTGGATCTCCCAGCCGAGTTCACCGGCGAAGGAGACGCGCACCAGCTGGCAATAGCGCCCGGCGATCTGCGCCGTCTGGTGCGTGAGCCAACCCCTGGTTAGATCGGCTTCGCTGACCTCGGCGAGGATCGCGCGCGACTTCGGCCCGGTCAGGATCTGGCAGGAGAAGGACTTGGTGACGTCGTCGATGGTGAAGGCGGCGTCGGCCGGTCGGTGCTTCATCAGCCATTCGAAATCGTGCCACTGCGCGGTTGCCGCGGTGATGAGGAAGAAGAAGTCTTCGTCGAGCATCATCACCGACATCTCGGTAACGATCCGCCCCTTGTCGTCGGCGAAATAGGCCAGGCCGATGCGCCCAGGCTTCGGCACGCGGCCTGTGATGAGACCGGAGAGCCATGCGGTCGCTCCCTCACCCTTTACCCGGAAGCGCGAGAAGCCCGGCAGGTCGAGTATGCCGGCGGCATCGCGCACGGCAAGACATTCCTCCTTGATGCGCTCCGCCCACGGACCCTCGCGGCCCCAGGTCTGCGTCGCCTCTTCGGAGGTGTCGTCGCCGGGATTGGCGTACCACATGGCGCGCTCCCAGCCGTTGTAGGGCTTGAACTGGGCGCCAAGCGCTGCGATCCGGTCGTTGATCGGCGACAGCTTCTTGCCCCGACCCGCGGGCCAATAATGCTTCGGAAAATGCATCGCATATTCGTGGCCGTAGATCTCCATGCCCTTGGCGATGCAATAGTCCTGGTCGGTATAGTCGGTGTAGCGCCGGGGGTCGCAGGACCACATGTCCCACTCCGTCTGGCCCTCGGTGATCCATTCGGCCAGCACCTTGCCGGCGCCGCCTGCCTGGCAGATGCCGAAGGTGAAGACACAGGCCTCGAATGCATTGGGCACGCCCGGCATCGGGCCGATCAGCGGATTGCCATCAGGCGCATAGGGGATCGGGCCGTTGATGATCCGCGACAGCCCGGCGGTGCCGAGGATCGGCACGCGCTCGACCGCGTCGTTCAGATACCATTCCAGCCGGTCGAGATCGTCGGGGAAGAGTTGGAACGAAAAGTCCTCCGGCATCGGATCGTCAGGCGTAACCCAATGAGCGCGACAATTGCGCTCGTAGGGCCCGAGGTTCATGCCGTTCTTCTCCTGGCGCAAATAGTAGGAGCTGTCGACGTCGCGCAGCAGCGGCAGCTTGTGGCCGGCCTCCTTCGACCAGGCGGCAAGCTCCGGGATCTCGTCGAACAGGATGTACTGGTGGCTCATGACCATCATCGGCACGTCGCGGCCGAACATCTTGCCGACCTCGCGGGCATAATAGCCGGCGGCGTTGACGACATATTCGCAGCGGATCTCGCCCTGCGGCGTCGAGATCACCCATTCGTCGTTTTCGCGCCGCGCGCCGGTCACGGGACAGAAGCGGATGATCTTGGCGCCCATGTCGCGGGCGCCCTTGGCGAGCGCCTGGGTCAGCTGCGCCGGGTCGATATCGCCGTCATAGGGATCGTAGAGCGCGCCGGTCAGTTCGTGCGTTTCGAGGAAGGGATAGCGGGCGCGCATCTCGTCGGGCGAGAGAATGTCGAGGTCCATGCCCTGGTAGCGGCCCATGCCGACGACGCGCTTGAACTCCTGCAGCCGCTCCTTCGAATGGCCAAGCCGGATCGAGCCGGTGACGTGATAGTTCATCGGGTAGTCGACCAGCGCGCCGAGATCGCGATAGAGCGACGCGGAGTAGCGCTGCATGTTCATGATCGACCAGGAGGACGAAAACGTCGGCACATTGCCGGCCGCATGCCAGGTGGAGCCCGCCGTCAGCTCGTTTTTTTCCAGGAGCACGCAATCGGTCCAGCCGGCCTTGGCGAGATGGTAGAGCGAGGAAGCGCCGATCGCTCCCCCACCGATGATCACGACACGCGCGTGCGACGGCAAATTCGACATCAACTGTTCCCTCGTTTTGGCGAATTCTTGCCGGGGAAGCCGGGCGTCATCAAGCAACGGAAACAGGCTTTATTGATCGATGTTTTCGATTAGATTGGAGCGATCGCAGCGGGAGAGAACGGCATGCAGGTGGAGCTGATCGAAACCTTCCTGGACCTGATGGAGAGCCGCTCCTTCAACCGCACCGCCGAGCGGCTGAACCTCACCCAGTCGACCGTCTCGCATCGGGTGAAGGCACTGGAAGCGCAGTTCAACCGCAAACTCTTTACCCGCAACAAGGGCGGCACCGTACCGACGGCCGCCGGCCTGCGCTTTCTCGATTACGCGAAAGCCCTGCAAAACCAATGGCATGAAGCAACGCGCGCAGTCACCAATGCCGGCGCGCTCGAACGCTCCATGCGGCTTGGCGTCCAGCATGATCTGGCGGAAGCCTTTGCCGGGGAATGGATGGCAACGATCCGACGGGAGATGCCCGGCATCGAGATCTACATGGAGGCGGACTACTCCAACCAAATGAACCGCGATCTCGGCGCCGGCGACCTTGATCTGGCGATCCTCTATACGCCCCACTACCTGCCCGATCTCTATTACGAACGGATCGGCGATCTGCATTACGTCATGGTGAGCACGGAGGCGCAGACGCTCGCTGAGATCCGCTCCGAAAGCTACATCCGCTCGAGCTATTCGCCGGGCTTCGATCGTGCCCACCGGCTGGCGCTGCCGCATCTCTCCGCAGCCCTGCTTGCCGCCGGGCAGAACATGGCGATCACGCGGCTGTTGTCCACACTCCGCGGATCGGCCTATGTGACGGCCGCGACGGCCGAGCGACTGGCGAACGATGGACTTGCCGCGCGCGTTCAGGATGCGCCCGTCATTGCGCAGACCGTCTATGCCGCCACCAGCCTGCGCACCCGCCACGCCCACCAACACCGCAAGATCATCGCGGCCATGGCCGATCTGCTCGCAACGCTGCCGGTGCCAAATTCGGAAACGGGTTAGGCCATGCGGCTTTGAATGAGCCGCTGCAGAAACATCAGGATCGAAACGATCGCGAGGTAGTAGACCAGCGCTGCCGAATACCACTCGACGAAGCGGAAGCTCGACGCAATCGCGTCGTTGACCACCGCCATGATCTCGCGCATCGAAATCACATAGGCAAGCGACGTCAGCTTGATCAGGTTGATGAACTCGTTGACCAGCACCGGCATGACGATCCGGAGCGCCTGCGGCAAGACCACCAGAAAGAAGGTCTGCCAGCGGTTGAGGCCGAGTGCACGGGCGGCGTCCGTCTGCCCCTGGCCGATCGCCGCAAGCGCGCCGCGCATC
Source organism: Ensifer sp. ZNC0028 (assembly GCF_000799055.1). Lineage (NCBI taxonomy): Bacteria > Pseudomonadati > Pseudomonadota > Alphaproteobacteria > Hyphomicrobiales > Rhizobiaceae > Ensifer > Ensifer sp. ZNC0028. Next base: position 22,517 of record NZ_JTLA01000135.1, on the reverse strand, counting down.
GCTTCGGCCATGTAGGCGGCCGTCACCAGCGTGAAGGCGATGAAGGCGGCGACGAAGGGCGTGTACCAGGGTGCGCGCGTCAGGCCCGGAAAAAGCTGCGGCGCGCCGTTCCAGACGATCAGCAGCACGAGGATCAGCGGTGACGAGCGGAACAGCCAGACATAGAGCTGCGCTGCCGTGCGCCGGACCGTTGCCATCGAGTTGAGCGCGACGGCAAGAGGCAGGCAGAGCAGAAACGACGCCGCCTGCACCAGGATCGACAGCAGGATGGCGATGCCCGCCCCCTGCAGCATGACGGGCATGGTCAGGGCATCGAAAAACAGTTTCGTATCGAAGTTCATGCCCCGCCTCCTTCAGATCAGGAGTCGTAGTCGACGTCGAAGAGCGCCGGATCGAGCCCGTATTTCCTGGCGAGATCGCCGAAGAAGCCCTTCTCCTTGAGCGCCTTCAGCCCTGCCTTTACCGCGGCTGCATCGCCACCGTCGCGGCGGCTGTAGATGCCGTATTTGAAATCGGAAGCCCAGATGTAAGGGAGTGTAAGTGCGCCGTCGGAACGCGACGCGCGATAGGCGCCCTCGGCCTCCTCCGTCACGGTCGCATCGACGCGGCCGACGAGCACCTGCTGGTAGGCTGCCTGCTGGGTCGGGTATTCCTGCACCTCGACCGGCGGCAAGCCCTTGGCGGTCAGCGCTTCGTTTAAGGGCCCGATCCGCTCTTCCTTGTAGTAGGCACCGGCTTCGAGCGCGATCACCTTGCCGCTCAGGTCCTCCGGCACCTTGATCGTATCGCTGCCCGCCTTGGTGACCATCGCGGTTGCCGACTTCATGTAGGGCACGCCGTCATAGGTCTCGCGCCGCTTGGCGTTGATGTAGATCCCGCTGACGATGACGTCGCAGCGCCCTGCCCCGAGCGTCGGCAACAGGCCGGCAAATTCGGTGACGGTGTAGTTCACCTTCGCGTTCCATTGCGCTGCCAGCGCTTCGGCGATCTCGATGTCGATGCCGGTCGGCGCGGCATCGGCCGGATGTTCCTTGAAGGAAAGCGGCGGAAAGGCCGCTGTGGTGCAGACACCGATCTCGCCATCGGCGGCGAAAGTCGGCGGCTCGGCCTTTGCGACGCCGGCCGAAAGCACGACGGTTGCAAGAAGGGTTGCGCAGGATGCCAGTCTGATCATCGTCATTCCCCTTATCGTGCTGGTGAAACCCGGCCGACGATGTCGCCATAGGTGTGGCTATCGAAGGCCGGAAGGATGAGCGGGTCCACGAAGCCGTCGCGCCGCGCGGTCAGCACGTATTGCATCATCGACGCGTTGTCGGGCATCTCGAAAACCTGGACGAAATCGTAGGTGCCGAGCGTGGCGTAGAAGGCGACGGAGCGACCGCCGAGCGCTGCGACCCGATCCTCGCTCACCTTGCGGCGGCTGCCACTATCGGCAAGCTCGGCCAGTCCCTTGGCGGTCAGTCGCATCAGCGAGATATATTTTTGCATGGGGCATCATTCCGTTGAAACGGTTGGCAAAAACGTTTTGACGATGTGAAGTTGGTGGCGCGCTTAGCGCGCGGCTCTCGCAAGACCCGCGATGACCGCATCGCTGGTCGAGACCGTGCCGAAGATGCCGTTCTCGATCGAGATCATGTTGATCGCCGCCTCATGTGCCCACTGCTCGCCGCTGGCGCAGCAGTCCGAAATTGTCAGGCACTGGAAATTGCGGTCGCAGGCTTCGCGCAGCGTCGTATGCACGCAGACATCCGTGGTGCAGCCGGTAAAGAGCATGTGGGTGATGCCCTGCGATCTCAGCACGTGCTCAAGGTCCGTGTAGGTGAAGGAACTGTTGCAGGTCTTGTCGATGATGACGTCGGTGTCGGCGACATCGAGTTCGGGCAAGAGCTGGAAGCCGGGGCTCGAGCGCAAAAGCACCTGCGTGTTTTCAAGCCCCGAACGCTTGCGCCGCCATTTCTCGTAAGGCGTCATGTCGGCGAGATCGGCGCGGTAGCCCTGGCGTGTGTGGATGATCAGGCAGCCGGCTTGCCGTGCGGCCGCAATCACGCGGTTGACCGCAGGCACGATCCCCGCCAGCGGCGCCGGGTCGTAACCCATCGAGGCGAAGTAACCGTTGGGCGAGCAGAAGTCGATCTGCAGGTCGATCACCATCAGCGCAGTCTGCGCCGGTACCAGCTTTCCATCATAAGGAAAATCAAACGGTTGTGCCTCGATCATCATCGTTCTCCCTCTCTCCGCACAGAGTCATAGGAGCAAAAATCGATTGGGAATAGCGATTTTTTATGCTTGATATTGTGCAGTCTGGCTAAACGATTTGACGCCGTGAGGGGCGCGATCAGAGCGGGAGGGCTCACGTGAAGGCGTTGCATTTCCTGCCCTATATCAGGGCCTTCGAGGCGGTCGCGCGCATCGGTTCCGTACGCCAGGCAGCCGACGAACTGGGCCTCAGCCCCGGTGCCGTGTCGCTGCAGCTGCGCCGACTGTCGGAGACGACCGGGCTCACGCTTCTTGAAAAGTCCGGCCGCAACATCAAGCTCACCGCCGCCGGCCGCGAATTCGCGCAGACGGTCTCCCACGCGATCAGCAATCTTGCCGCAGCCGTCGAGGACGGCACCGACCGCAGGCTCGAAAGCCACCAGCGCAAGCTGACGGTCGGCCTGCCGCCGGCGCTGGCGATTGCCTGGATGGCCGGCCTCCTCGTACAGTTCGCCGGTACGCGCGGCGTCACCGATCTTTCGATGCGCAATTGCATCCGCGCCTCAGACGTCGTCTGGGACGATGTCGATCTCGCCGTCGTCTACGACAACCCGCCCTTCGACGGCCTGTGGTGGCAGGCAGTCAGCGACGTGAAGCTCCGGACGGTCTGTTCGCCGCTGCTCTTCCCCAGGCTCGAAGGGCCGCTGCGCGAGCGGAAGCTGCGCGACGTCACGCTGCTGCATGAGGATGACGGCCGGGAATGGACGCGCTGGTCGGCCGCCGCGCGCATCTCGCTCGAAGGCAGCCGCAGCGTACGCGTGCAATCGGTCGCAATCGCCGTCGCCTCGGCGCTGCAGGGCCAGGGCATCGCGCTCGTCTCCGACGTGCTGACACGCTCCTATCTCTATGAGGGGCGCCTGATCCAGCCTTTCCCGACGGCGATACCGGCGTCGGCCGGCTACTACCTGCTCTGCCCGACGGAAAAGGCCGAGGAGCCGCTGATCCAGGCCTTCGCAAACCAGATCGCCGCGCACCTGCGTGGCGAGCGGTCCGGCGACAAGCAGGCCTAGATCAATTCATCGTTTCCTTGAAAGGATGAATTGATCTAACTCTTTGAAATTACGCAATTCCGTCCGGAAAACCGTTTCACACCTTTCCTGGAATTGCTCTAGTAGCGCCCCTTGAGCATCGTCTTCAGCCGCTCGGCATCCGCTTCGGTCACACCAGGCGGTGCCATCACCTGCATCCACGCGTCGATATAGTGCTCCGGCGCATAGACATGGCCGTAGCCGATCGGCGAGGTCGTCGCGAGCGCCATGTCGGCGAGCAGCTGGAACATAGTGACGACGGGGAACCATCTGAGCGCCGGCGAGACGTCCGCTCCGCGCGGCGCCTTCATCCAGTCCGGTTCGCGGTAGAAGGAATGGGGATCGAAGAAGGTGATCGGGTCGCTTGCATATTGCAGGTAGACGATGCGGACATTGCCCCAGGTCGCGCCTGGAATGTTCAGCGCATTCTCCTGGTTGGTGAAACGGATTACTGAGCCGTCGCGGTAGAGCGGCCGCCATTCCGGCGAGCCCGGATTGCGATTTCGCGTGATCTGCAGCCATGTCTTCGTCGGGAACGGCGAGCCGACCCAGAGAGCGCCCTGGAACGGATCGCTGATGATGTCGAAGGGATCGACCGAGCCTTGCGAATTCATCGAGCCGAGGCTGAGACCATAGAGATAGAGCTTCGGCCTTTTGTCCTTCGGCAAGGTCGTCCAATAACCGTAGACAGCATCGAACAGCGCGTCGGCGGTCTCGGCGCCATATTCCGGCTCGACCAGCAGCGACAGCCAGCTCGTCAGGTAGGAATACTGCACCGCGACGCTCGCGACATCGCCCTTCAGCAGATATTCGAGTGAATCGAGGCCAGGCGGGTCGATCCAGCCGGTGCCGGTCGGAACCACGATCAGGAGGTTCGAGCGCTCGAAGCCGCCGACGCGCTTCAGTTCTTCGAGCGCCAGCTTCGCCCGTTCCTTGGCGGTTTCGGCCGAGTTGAGGCCGGCATAGACGCGCAAGGGCTCCTTCGCCTCTCCGCTGAAGAAGCCGCCGATGTCCTTCGCCGCCGGGCCGGAGGCGATAAACTGTCGACCCTGGCGGCCAAGCTCGTCCCAGCGCATCAGCGAGGCGCTGCTGCCGGTCTTTGAAGGATCGCTCGGCGGCGCGACATCCGGATCGATCAAGGCATCGAGCCGCTGGAAAGAGCTGTCGGCAGCGTGCAGCACAAAGCGGAAGATGACGCCATCGGCGGCCGACCAGAAGAGCGCGAGCGCCGCAACCACGCCGGCGAGCTTCGCCATCGGTCGCGTCAGCACATATTCGAACCGCCGGGTCAGAAACTGGAAGGTCAGCCGGAAGAGCCGCGCAAGCAGCACGATGACGACGAAGACGAGCGCCGCGATCAGGCCGAGCTTGAACGGCTCGGCGCTTTCGACCGGGTGCATGCCCATGATCTCGCGCACCGTGTTCTGCCAGTAGGCGGTGCGCCAAAGGAAGGTGAGCGCAACCGCGATGCAGCCGAACGCCGCCACCACCTTCACGGTGAAACCGGTGCGGCCGCGGATCTCCGGCAGGTCGAGCAAGGACCATAGCCAGCGCATGAGCACGCCGATCGCATAACCGGCGGAAAGCGACAGGCCGGAGATTACCGCCTGCACCACATAGGGCCGCGGGATCAGGCTCGGCGTCAGCGACATGGCGAAGAAGAAGACGCCGACGATCAGGCCCGTGGTCGAAAACGAAGCCAGAAGCGCGGAGACGAAACGCGGCACCGGCAGTCTCGACAGTCGCGTCCGTTGAAGATTTTCCATGGCCGGTCCCACCTTATGCAGTCCTGTCGCCGGAACGGTCGGAGTCCGTCCGGGCCAACCCTCGAGCCTGCGGCTTATCAGCCGGCCGAAGGTCGCTTTATCATGTTGAATTGCTGCACATTTATCCCCCAATCGGCGACGATTTGACGAAACATGCAGCAGGCGTTGGCTGCAATGTCGCCTTCCCCTCGCGCCCAGTCAATTGCCGCAACCGCAAGACGCGTGGTTCCTGACGTTTGAGCGCACGCGCGCCCTCACGCGCGTGTCACCTCGACCGGCGTCTTCATGATGATTTCGCGGTGCGGGAACGGGATCGTAACGCCCGCCGCCTTGAACGCATCCCAGAGCGCCATCAGCACCTGGCCGCGAATGTTGGTGAGCCCGTTGCTCGGATCGGAGATCCAGAACCTCAGCTTGAAATCGAGCGACGATGCGCCGAAGCCGGTCATCCAGCAGACCGGCTGGGCATAGCTGCTCGCGACCCGCGGCAGCGATGCGGCGGTCTCGATGGCGATGCGCGCCACCTCGTGCGGGTCGCTGTCATAGGAGGTGCCGAAATCGATCTCGATGCGGACGAAGTCGCTGGAGAACGACCAGTTGACCACCTGCTGCGAAATGAAGTCCTCGTTCGGAATGAGGTACTCCTTGCCCTCCCGGGTGATGACGGAGACGAAGCGGGAGCGCAGGTCGCGCACGGACCCGAAGGTATCACCGAGCGTGATCGTGTCGCCCGGCTTGATCGACTTGTCGAGCAGGATGATGATGCCGGAGATGAAGTTGGAAACCACCTTCTGCAGACCGAAACCGATGCCGACGCCGACCGCCCCGGAAAACACCGTCAGCGCCGTCAGGTCGATGCCGGTGGCCGACAGTGCGATTGCGCCGGCAAAGCCGATCAGCGCGATCTTCACCAGCTTGCTGATCAGCACCTTGAATGAGGGCGTCAGGTCTGCTGACCGCTGGATCCAGTGCGACGAGACATTGCCGATCAAAACCGCAAGCCAGATCAGCGCCGAGGAAAGCACGATCGCCTTCAAGACGAGCAACAGCGACAGGCGAACCGCGCCGAGATTGATGGCAACGCCGTCGAGCGTCGTCAGGATCACCCGATCGAGCCCGACCGCATAGAGCGCAAAATAGATCCAGCCGACGACGGCGGTAACGCGCGCCAGCATCTGGTTGCGGATGATGCGTGTGAGCACCGAGATGACGAACCACGCGGCCGTCAGCGTCAGCGCGGTCGCCACCAGCCAGCGATAGGACGGCCAGCCGAAGCGCAGGATCATCCCGTCGGCGATCCAGAGCCACACGATCAGAAACAGCCAGCGCAGCCGCCGCATGAAGGCGATGATGACGCGCAGCAGATCCGGATTGCCCTTGATCGTGCGGGCGCGGGCTTCGACCCGCGGCTCTATTCGCTTTGCCAGCGCGCCGCAGACCAGGTAACCGGCGGCGATGATGGCGAGCTGGTAATAGGTCCATGCGTTCAAAAAGACCGTCTGCAGCCACGAAGCGGCGGCATCGAGCGCTGTTGCGAAATCCATCGTCTCTCTCCGAGAGATCGAGGCGCCCGCCGAGCGTGTGGGACGCCCTCCTAACGCGAATCTAGGGCATCCCTGACGGTTTCAAAGCCGATCGACGATTATCGAAGCGCTTCAGAGGCTTAATGGAGGGGTGGACGCTAGATCCGCCGCTCCTTGATCGTGTTCATCACGAAGCTCGTCTCGATCGAGGCGACGCATTTGAGCCTTGCGATTTTCTCCTTGATGAAGCGCTCGTACTGATCGAGGCCGGCGCTCATCACCTTCAGCACGTAGTCGCGCGAGCCGGTCACCAGATGGCACTCGAGCACCTCGTCCCAGCCGCGCACCGCCTCTTCGAACATGACGATCTCGTCCTCGTGCTGGCGGCTGAGCGTGACGGTCGCAATCGCCGTCATCGTCCAGCCGTCGACTGCGGGATCGACCAGCGCCGTATAGCCGCGGATGACGCCGGTCTCTTCCAGCCGCCGCAGCCGGCGCAAACAAGGCGATGCCGAGAGCCCCACCCGCTCGGCAAGCTCGTTGTTGGTCAGCCGGGCATCCGCCACCAGTTCCTTCAAAATCCTGCGATCCGTCTCGTCGGCAATTTTCTGCGCCATATCTTCTCAACTCAGCCAAATCTTTGCGCAACTCAAGGCGATCCCGCCGGAAATAGCAAGGATCGGTCCAAGCATCTGATATAATTTGCCTGTCAGTCGAGTCCGCTTCGCTTGAGGAGACAAGCCATGACCGCACCGCATCCCTCCAAAACCCACATCGGAAACCACAAGCTGCATCCTGAAACGCAGATGCTGAATTATGGCTACGATCCGGAACTGTCGGAGGGCGCGGTCAAACCGCCGGTCTTTCTGACCTCCACCTTCGTCTTCCGCTCTGCCGAAGAGGGCCGCGACTTCTTCGACTTCGTCTCCGGCCGCAAGGAGCCGCCGGCGGGCGTCGGTGCCGGCCTCGTCTATTCGCGCTTCAACCACCCGAACAGCGAGATCGTCGAGGACCGCCTCGCCGTCTACGAGCGCACCGAAAGCTGCGCGCTGTTTTCCTCCGGCATGTCGGCGATCGCCACGACGCTGCTCGCCTTCGTCAAGCCCGGTGACGCGGTGCTGCACAGCCAGCCGCTCTATGGCGGCACCGAAACGCTGCTTGCCCGCACCTTCCTCAATCTCGGCGTCGCGGCCGTCGGCTTTGCCGATGGCGTCAACGAAGCGGCCGTATCAGCCGCCGCCGAAGAGGCGATGGCCAAGGGGCGGGTCTCGGTGATCCTGGTCGAGACGCCGGCGAACCCGACCAATAGCCTCGTCGACGTCGCCATGATCCGCCGCGTTGCCGATGCGATCGGCCGGAAGCAGGGCCATACCCCTGTGGTCGCCTGCGACAACACGCTGCTCGGACCCGTCTTCCAGCGGCCGATCGAGCACGGCGCGGACATCTCGCTCTATTCGCTGACCAAATATGTCGGCGGCCACTCCGACCTCATCGCCGGTGCCGCACTCGGCTCCAAGGCGGTGATGAAGCAGGTTAAGGCGCTGCGCGGTGCGATCGGCACCCAGCTCGATCCGCATTCCTGCTGGATGCTCGGCCGTTCGCTGGAAACGCTGTCTGTGCGCATGCAGAAGGCCGACGACAACGCCCGCATCGTCGCCGAATTCCTGCGTGACCATCCGAAGGTCGAGCGCATCCATTACCTGCCCTTCCACGGCGAGGACACACCGGTCGGCCGCACCTTCAAGGCGCAATGCACCGGCGCCGGCTCGACCTTCTCCTTCGACATCGCGGGCGGCCAGGAGGCGGCCTTCCGCTTCCTCAACGCGCTGCAGATCTTCAAGCTTGCCGTCAGCCTCGGCGGCACGGAATCGCTCGCCAGCCACCCGGCGGCCATGACCCATTCCGGCGTGCCGATCGAGGTGCGCCACCGCATCGGCGTGCTGGAATCAACCATCCGCCTGTCGATCGGCATCGAGCATCCGGACGACCTCGTGGCCGATCTTTCAAACGCGCTGTCGCTCGCCTGATGCAAGAGGCCGCCGGTTTCGCCGGCGGCCTCTTCGCTGATTTCAGATGGCGCAATTCCGGACGAAAAACCGCTGTGCACTTTTCCTGGAATTGGTTTGCTTGGCCGGCGCAATTCCTGACGGAAAACCGCTGCGCACTTTTCCTGGAATTGGTTTAGTGCGCCAGGATGTTGACGATATTGCCGAATGGGTCGCGCATATAGAAACGGCGCACGCCCCAGGGCTCGTTGGTGATGTCGTAGACGATCTCGACGCCGGCGGCCCTGGCGCGTTGATAGGCCCGGTCGACGTCGTCGACCTCGATCGAAAGCACCGGCACCGGCGTATCGTTGCCGCCCTCGCTGGCGATGCTCACCTGCGGCATCGCGGCCTTGCCCTCGGCGGCAAAGGTCAGGATCCAGCCATGGTCCATCACCACGTCCAGTTCCAAAAGGTCACCGTAGAAGGCGCGCGCCACCTGCGGGTCCGGGGCGTAGAGGTTTGAGACGATACGCTTGACGGTCATGCATTTCCTCCTCCGGTGAGCCGCAACGCGGCCACATCGGCGCTCAATGGTTGTTCGGCTCCTGGCACTGCATCCTATACTGCCCGCCGATGGCAGCCGTTTGAAGCGGAAGTTGCAGCGCGTCAGGATCCCTCCCCGTCCGCGCCGGCAAGCGCGACCCGCACCAGCGTCGCCGCCGCCTTGCCCGCCATCTCCATGTAGCTCGCGTCCCGGTGCAGCAGCACCACGGCGAAACTGCCGTCAAGCAGCAGCAGGATCTGCTTCGCCAGCATGGCAGGCTCGGCAGTGCCGGCTTCGGCAAAGGTCTCGGCCATCCAGGCCTCGAACTTCTTCTTGTGGGCCGCACCGATGCGGATCGCCGGGTGGCCCGGCATGTTGGCAAGTTCGGCAGAGGTGCGCAGGAAGCCGCAACCCTTCCACTTCGGATGGCGCGCCGCCCGCGCCAGGTTGACGAAGATCGCCTCGACCCTGTCGGCAAGGTCCCCGTCGCCCGCGTCGAACCACTTGCGAAAGAGTTTCAGATTGGGCTGGTCGCGGCTCTCGAGGTAGGCGGCGATCAGCGCGTCCTTGCTGTCGAAATGATAGTAGAGCGTGCGCTTGGTCACGCCCGCCGCCTCCGCCACCGCATCGACGCTGACCGCACGGATGCCCTCGGCATAGAACAGCTTCTCCGCCGCTGCGACGATCACGTCCCGGGTCGACTTCTCTGCTTTCGTCATCTCTTAAGTATACCGACTAGTGAATATACATCCTATCTTCCCTCACCTAGCCTCTCCTCGTCAACACCTGCCGGAGAGCAACAATGTCGAACACCGTGCTGCTGCAGATTTCCGAGGGTATCGCCCTCCTCACTCTCAACCGCCCGCAGAAACTCAACGCGCTGAACTACGAGCTGATCGACCGGCTCATGGGCCTTCTCGACGAGATCGAGGTGAACCATGCCGTAAGCGCGGTGATCATCACCGGCGCCGGCGAGCGGGCCTTTTCCGCCGGCGGTGATATTCATGAGTTCTCGGACAGCGTCGCCAAGGGCGTGAATCCGGCCGTGCGCGATTTCGTCCGTCGCGGTCAGGGCCTGACGGCGCGGCTCGAGGCCTTCCCGAAACCGATCATCGCCGCCGTCAACGGGCTTGCCTATGGCGGCGGCTGCGAGATCACCGAGGCCGTGCATCTGGCGATTGCCAGCGACCGGGCGCGCTTTGCCAAGCCGGAGATCAAGCTCGGCATGCCGCCGACCTTCGGCGGCACCCAGCGACTGCCGCGGCTTGCCGGCCGCAAACGCGCGCTGGAACTGCTTTTGACCGGCGAGGATTTCCCGGCCGATCGCGCGCTGGAGTTGGGGCTCGTCAACCGCGTCGTCCCGCATGACGAACTGATCGCGTCCGCCCGTGACCTGGCAAAGCGCATCATGGCGCACTCACCACTCGCCGTCCGCTCGATCATCACTGCCGTCACCCGCGGCCTCAACATGTCGATCGCCGAGGGATTGCAGGTCGAGAGCGAGCAGTTTGCCCAGATGGTGCCGACCGACGACCTTGCCGATGCGCTTGCCGCCTGGAAGGGACGGCGCATCCACGACGACCCGCCGCGGCCCGGTCTTTTTTCGCGATATTTTTAAATTCAACCGAACGGTTGACAATTAGGTACATCGAGACGATATTCAACAATATGGTTGAATATCAGAACGCACATCTCGATGCCGTGTTTCACGCGCTTTCGGACCCGACGCGGCGCGCCATGCTCCAGGACCTCTCGCAGGGCGAAAGACTGGTGGGAGAGCTTGCGGCGCCGTTCTCGATCTCGCTGGCCGCGGCATCGAAGCACATCAAGGTGCTGGAAGGAGCAGGTCTGGTGCGCCGCGAAGTGAAAGGTCGCACGCATGTGTGCCGGCTCGATGCCGCGCCGATGCATGCAGGCATGGAGTGGATGCGCCACTACGAAGCCTTCTGGCGCGCCCGCATCGACGTACTCGAGGCGCTGCTTCTCGCCGAAGACGCCACCAACCAACCTGATCCGGAGGATAAGCCATGACTTCGTCTGCCACAGCCTTTGCCGGCGCCGATTACGGCCGTGTCGTCGCACCGGACGCGGTGCGCATCGAGCGCCTGCTTCCCGGCCCGATCGAGCGGGTCTGGTCCTATCTGACGGAGGAGAGCAAGCGCCGCCTCTGGATGGCGTCCGGAACGATCGGGTCGAAGGAAGGGGCCGAGGTCGAGCACGTCTTCCGCCACTCGGAACTGACAGCGGAAGACGACCGGCCACCGCAGAAATATGCCGAGCACGCCGGCGAGGTGCGCAATTACGGTCACGTGCTCGCCTGGGAGCCGCCTCGGCTGCTGGCCTACACCTGGAACGAAGAGACCGGCACGCCCTCGGAGGTCCATTTCGAACTCAGCCCCCGCGGCGACAAGGTGCTGCTCGTCGTCACCCACAAGCGCATCGCCGACCGCGCCATCATGACCAGCTTCTCCGCCGGCTGGCACGTGCATCTCGACATTCTGCGCGCGCTGCTGGAAGGCGAAAAGCCGGCGGCCTTCTGGAGCAAGTTTGCCGATCTTGAAGCGCAATACGACGCGCGTATTCCCAAGCCCTGACGGCGGGATGGGTTCAGAGGTCAGGACGCGCGCAGGCGCCGGCAAGGATCCACTTGCCGGCGCTTTTCGTCAGGCACGGGCGAAACCGAGAATGAAGAACGCCAGCGCGCCGATCGACGCGAAGCTGCGCACGTGGTTCCACCAGACCCAGTCGGTCAGATAGCGCTCACGCCAGAGATCGGTCGCCGCCTGGCCGGGCGCTGCGGCGGCGAGCGCATCGTTCATCGGCACGTTGAAGACGATGGTCACCAGCAGCACGCCGACGACATAGGCGACACCGCCGGCGGCAAGCCACCACCGGCCCTCGCCGCCCGAGAGGAAGGCGACGACGATGAGCGCCAGGGCGAGCAGCGCCGTGCCCATGAAGGCGCTGAGGAAGATCGGGTTCTGGATCACGACATTGATCGCATTCATCGCAGCGATCCCCTGCTCCGGCGGCAGCCGCGACAGGGCCTGCATGATGCAGACCGAGAAGATGAAGAACAGTCCGGCCATCAGGCCGGAGCCGATCGCGGCGGCAAACGCCAGAGCGGGGATCAGGGGGATCATGCGGCAAGACTCCATACACCGGTTGCTGCGGTTTCCCGAGCGTAGGCTGCAAAGTCACGCGGACGCCGCCCAAGCACATGCTCGACATCGGACGTCAGGTTTGAATTGCGCCCGTCGAGCACCGAGGTGAAGAGATAGCGGATGAGTTCGACATAGTCATCAGGCACGCCGTCGGCCTGCAAGTGCGCCGCGAAGTCGGCAATCGGGATGGCCTGATAGGAGATCGGGCGGTTGGCTGCCGCGGCAATTTCGGCCACGGCGTCGGCAAAGGTCATCAGCCGCGGGCCGGTCAGCGAATAGACCTTGCCGATATGGCGGTCGTCGAGAAGCGCTTCGACAGCGACGTCGGCAATGTCGTCGCAGCTGATGAAAGGCTCGGTCACCGTGTCCACGGGCAGGAAGACGGAACCGCTCAAGACACCCTCGGCGAGGAAGCCTTCGTCGAAATTCTCGAAGAACCAGCTGCCCCGGATGACCGTCCAGTCGGCGCCGGAGGCCTGCAACGCGCGCTCTGCCGCTTCCGCCTCGTCCTCGCCACGCCCCGACAGCAGCACCAGCCGCTTGACGCCGGCGCTGACCGCAAGGCTCGAGAACTTGGCGATCACCTCGACGGAGCCCGGCACCGCCAGATCCGGCTGGAAGCAGACATAGATGCGATCGACGTTTTCAAGGACCGGCGCCCAGGTCGTCTCTTCCGTCCAATCGAAGGAAGGCGACGCCGAACGGGCACCGATGCGCACCGCGACGCCCTGCTCCCGAAGGCGCTCGGCCACCCGCCGCCCCGTCTTGCCGGTACCGCCCAAAACCAGTGTGACTTTCTGAGACATCGTTTCCTCCTGAGGTTCCACCAACAAACATGAGTATCTCTCACATTTGCAAATGTGATAAATCCTCGTATTTTAGGAGTCAAGTCAAAATGTGAGCATTACTCATGATTCCAGATGCAAGCCCCGCCACGCTTCCCGCCGACGACGAGCCTGCGCTGCGCCGGACACCGAGCCAGAAGCGCAGTCGCGAGCGCGTCGAGCAGATCCTTGCCTGCGCGACGGCGCTCATCCAGGAAAAGGGCAGCGACGCCATGCGCATGAGCGAAGTCGCTGAAAAGGCTGGGATTTCAATCGGCTCTCTGTACCAGTACTTCCCCGACAAGGCCGCGATCGTGCGCACGCTTGCCGAGCGCTACAATGCGGTCTGCAACGAGTGCATCGCGGCCGAACTGGCCAAGGTGACCTCGATCGCCGAGTTGCGCGACGCCTTCTCGCTTTTGTTTGACATCTATTACGAGATGTTCCTCGCCGAGCCGGTCATGCGCGACATCTGGTCGGCGATGCAGGCCGACAAGGCGCTGCGCGAAATCGACCTTGCGCAAAGCCGCGCCGGCGGAAAGCTGCTTGCCGATGTGTGGGCCCGGCTTGTGCCGGCGACGCCGCGCGAGGAAATCGACAGCGCCGCCTTCCTGATCATGCACCTCGGCGACTGCACCATGCGGCTTGCGGTCTCGGTCGACCGGGCCGAGGGCGACCAGATCGTCGAGGCCTACAAGCGCATGACCATCAAGGATTTTGTCGCGGATGGACCGCGCCGCGGCGCAGGCTCAATTGACAACTCCATGACAGAATCCTAATCATCTGGGATCGATTGGTTCCCGGGACGCGAACGCGTTTCGGGAGTAAACGGGAACGTGACGGATGGACCCACTCTGGGCATTCAAATCACGGCCGACCCCGCGACTGTAGAGCGACGTCGATCTGCCATTCCGGAGCGATCCGGAAGAAGCCACTGGAAAGGCCGCGAGAGGGCGGCCGAACTGGGAAGGCGAGGCAGACCGGGGGCATCGAGCCCAACGCCGTGAGCCAGGAAACCTGCCACTCGATGCGGGCATAGGGCCCAACCGGGAATTTCCCGATGCCATCACGGAGGTTGTCATGGCTACGTCTACCATTTCGAGCACCCCGCTCTCCCTCAGCGATCGTCTGACCGCTGGCGTCATCGCGCTCTTCATCGGCGCATTCCTCGTCTTCGGCGCCGGCCTTGCCAATTCGGCCGTGCTGCACGACACGGCGCACGACACCCGCCACTCCTACGGCTTCCCCTGCCACTGACCGATGCCTCGGAACGTCAACAACGTTCCGCATCGAACAATCTGCGGACCTGAACGCATCCGGCCCGCGCCGGATGTCGGCTTGTGTGCATCCCGGTTTTTCCGGCGTGCGAAAGCCATCCGCAGCACAGGCAAAATGGGAAGACTCAAGGACCACGCCGCAGCGCGTGGCTTTTGTCGTTATCGAGGGATTTCAAGATGATTGTCAGAACGCTTCTGGCCGCGATCGTGGCTGGATTGATTGCCGGTGTCTTCATGACCGGCGCCCAGGAATTGCGCGTCACGCCGCTGATCCTGCATGCGGAAGAATTCGAAGGCGAGGCTCCGGCCCCCACCGAACAGCCCGCGGCCCAGCCGGGTGCGGCACAGCCCGCCGCGGAAAACCACGACCAGCATTCGTCGCTCAAGGCCGTGTCGCCGCTTAGCGCCTTGCTCGACGCATTGTCGCCGATCACGCCCGCCTATGCCCATGAGGGCGAGCACGAGGAAGGCGGCATCATGTTCGGCATGAGCCGCTTCTCCGGCACGCTGATCGCGAACCTCGTCACCGGTTCCGGCTTCGGCCTGCTGCTCGCCGGCGTCAGCCTGGTGATCGGCTATCCGATCACGCTTCGGAACGGCGCGCTCTGGGGCGCCTGCGGCTGGCTTGCCGTGCACATGCTGCCGGCGATCGGCCTGCCGCCGGAACTGCCTGGCTTTCCGGCCGCCGAACTCGGCGACCGCCAGACCTGGTGGCTCGCAACGGTGGCGCTTTCGGCCGTCGGCCTTTATCTCGTCGTCCTGCGCGAGGAGATCGTCTCCAAGGTCGCGGGCCTCGTGCTGATCGCAGCGCCCCATGTCTACGGTGCGCCGCAGCCGCTCGACATCACCAGCAACGTTCCGGCCGTGCTCGGCGCAGAGTTTGCGGTGGCCGCACTCGCCACTACGCTCGCCTTCTGGATCGTGCTCGGCGTCGTCTCCGGCTTCATCAACGAGCGCTTCGTCAAGGCACAGTGATCGGCGATCACGGATCGTCACCAAAGCGACGGCGGGGTTCAGGCCCCGCCGTTTTGCATGAGATGCGCCGCCAGCCGCGCACGGCGATCTTCCGGCTCCAGCAGGACGCAGGTGTCGCAGAAGCTACCGCCCTCCGTCTTGAAATAGAGACAGCAGCCGCAGCGGATCCGATACTGGCGCGAAATGTGTTCACCACTTGCCGGATGGACAGCCGAAATCTGCTCGTAGCAAAGCTCATCAGAATAAAACCGCGAGCCGGGCCGCTTGACGATCGCCAGCGCCTCGGCCATGCCGCGCGCCTCATCCCCGATCGCGCGGCCGATTTCGAGGAACGCGCCGGCAAGGGCATCCGCCGCGAGCCGCCACTGCGCCCCGCTCGAGAGCCCTGTCCGTGCCTTGAGAACTGCAATGACGGGCGCCAGATGAGCGATGAAGCCCTGTTCGAAAGCGCTGACGCCCTCCTCTCCACCCTTGCGCCCCATCGCCGGCGGCTGGAGGCGAAAATGATAGCGTTTGCCCGCGACTTCGGCACCACGGTGAAGCCGCGCCCAATCCTCGAAACGAATGCCGGCGACCTCCGGCTGCAGCCCGGCGCCGAGATGGAACGCGCCGAGGACCACGCTCAACTGACGGCTATAAAAGGCGATCAGATGCGCCGCGCGGATCCGGTCGGTCATCCCGACCCCGAAGAAATCCTGATAGGCGAGCCCCTCCTCAAGGCCAGCGCTGCCCGCAGCCCAGAAGTCGCCCGGCGCGCTGAATTCGCTGGCCGCCGGCCCGAGCGAGACGGCAGCCTCCGGAAACTGGGCACGCAGACGGTCAGCCACGGCCAGCGCCTGCAGCGCAAATGCCGCCGCGATCTCCGCTGTCGGCTGGTGGTCGTTCAAGCGCATGCCGTCTCCGTCGCCCATTCTCATCCTCAGGTGCCGGATGCGGGCGGATTACCCGCGTGCGACATCCCTCTCCTGCAGCCAGCCGCCGTCAAAGCCCGCCCTCTCAAGGCCGCGGCGGATCGCCGGTATGCTGCGCATCAGCGCCCAGACAAGGCCGCTTCGCCAGTTCTCGATCATCATGACAACGAGGCCCTGGTCAAGACCGACGACCCGCGCATCGATCCAGCCCTCCGGCCCGCCGCCATCAAGGCTTGGGTTGAAGCCGCCGGGAAAGCGCCCCTCGTTCAGAAGTTCCGGATAACTCTTCGCCATATGCACGAGGGAGGCCTGCGCCGCCTCCGGCTCGAACGGCAGGCAAGCAAGCGGCGCCCAGGGCACGAGCGTGCCATCATCAGGGCCGTAGGGCGCGCCGCGGTTCACATAGCCGAAAAGCCGCTGCTGGCGCCCATCGCGAAGCCGCAGCCGGCCGCGTGGCGCATGGCAGGCGCTGAGGCCCCACAGGTGCTCGCCATATCCGGCGAAGTGTCCGGGATTGGAGCGCGCATGGTCCCGCTGCAACTGGATGGCGCGCCGGGAATTTTCGAAATAGTCCGTTCCCCGCTCCCGCATCGGCCGGTCGGCCAGCCCACGCAGATCGAGCCAGGCCTGCGGGAAGAGATGGATGAAGAGCGGCGCTGCATGCAGGTGCGGCCGGCCCTCGACGGGGATCCAATCATGACCCTCGGCATAGGCCGCATAATGCTCCGGTTCGATCGCATGTTCGGGCGCGCCGAGTGCCAGCACATAGAGCAGCAGCGCTTCGCTATAGCCCCGCCAGCGATGTTTCAAAAACCGCCCCGGCGGCCGCCAGCCCATCGTCAGCGTATCGCCGCGATTGAGCGCCCAGCGCCAATCGACCCGAGCATAGAGCCGGTCGGCAAGCTCGCGGATCTCGCCTTCGACCGCGTCGTTCCGACAGAAATAGGCGGAAGCGGTCAGGACGCCGGCGATCAACAGCGCCGTATCGACCGTTGAAAGCTCGCTCTGCCAGGCGCGCTCGCCGGTCCGCATGTCGAGGAAGTGGTAGTAGAAGCCGCGATAGCCGGTCGCCTGCCGGTGGCGGGACTGCGGGCTTTGGGCAAGGAAGCGCAGGGTCGCCACCACGCGCCGCGCCGCATCGCCGCGCGAAAGCCAGCCGCGCTCGACGCCGACCGGATAGCAGGAAAGGCCGAAGCCGGTCGCGGCGATACTCGCTGGCGCGCCCGGCAACGCGGTGTCGGCGATCAGCCCAGTGACCGGATCGGAATGTTCGAGGAAATAGCCGAACGCCGCCTGCTGCAATCGATCGATCTGAAATCGCTCGGTATTTTCGCTTCGCTGCTGCATCCCGCCTTTCCCGGTCGGCATCCGGGCTCATGCATGACCCGGAAAAATCACTCTTTAGTGAAGGCCAACTACACCCAAACGGTCGCCGAAATCCAATCTTGTGTTACAGTCTTCTAATCTGACCGCGCGCAATGACTGGTTGAAGCGATGTTGAGCGTGTTGGCGTTACTCCTTTCATTGAGTGGTGGCCCGAGCCCATCGACCGCCGAGGCGGCGAATGTCGACGTCGAACTGATCCTGGCGGTCGACATGTCCGGCTCGATGGATCTCGACGAGGCCCGCATCCAGCGGGCCGGCTATGTCGAGGCGTTGCGGCACCGCGACTTTCTCGATGCCGTCGAAAGCGGTCAGCTCGGCCGCATCGCGATCGGTTATTTCGAATGGGCTGGAACGGTGAACGAATCCTCCGTCGTCGCCTGGCGGGTGATCGACACCGCCGCCGACGCGGATGCCTTCGCCAAGCTGATCGAGCAGCGCCCGGTCGGCACGCGGCGCGGCACCTCGATCTCCAACGCCATTACCTACGGCACCGCACTGATCGATTCCAACGCGTACAGCGGCGTGCGGCGGGTCATCGACATCTCCGGCGACGGGCCCAACAACATCGGCCCGCCGGTGCTTCCGGCCCGCGAGACCGCGATCGCGCGCGGCATCACCATCAACGGGCTCGCGATCCTCATCCGCCCGTCGGTTTCCACCGGCCCGCTCGACCAGTATTATGCCGAATGTGTCATCGGCGGCCCCGGCTCCTTCGTGCTGCCGGTGCACGAGCCCGAAGATTTCTCCATCGCGATCCGCCAGAAACTGGTGCTCGAAGTCAGCGGTCTGCAACCGCCGCCGACGATACGCTATGTCGATGCCTTCCCGGCCCCCGACTGCCTGGTCGGCGAGAAACTGCGGCCCGGCTTCCTCGACCGCGTCTATCCGGAACTCGACAAGTAGCCTCGCCCGACCTGAGGATCATGCGCAATCCCACGCAACCTTTGCGCGTCAGATTGTCGTTTCCCTTCGCCTCGTCCGACGATAAGATAGCGCGTTGCTTCGCGGATCGATTCATGTCCTTGACCACCACGCCCCATCAGGCCGAACTGGCCACCGACCCGACCACCGACATCGGCAGTCAGCATATCCGCGATACGTTGCGCGATGCGATCGTCGAGCGGCGGCTTGCGCCTGGCACCAAGCTTTCGGAAAGCGACGTCGGCGAACTCTTCAATGTCAGCCGCACCCTGGTGCGCGCCGCTCTGCAGGCTTTGTCCTATGAAGGACTCGTCAACGTCGAGAAGAACCGCGGTGCTTTCGTCGCCCACCCGTCCATTGACGAGGCGCGCCAGATCTTTGCGACCCGCCGGCTGATCGAGCCCGGTGTCGTGCGCGCCGCCGCCGCCCGGATCGGCAAGGCGGAGGTGTCAGAACTCAGGCGCATGCTGGCTGCCGAGCGGCAACTGACCGAACAGCGCGGCCAATCGGCCCGTCGTGCGGAGATCAAGGCATCGGGCGATTTCCACCTGGCGCTTGCCGACCTCTCCGGCAACGCGATCCTGCGCCGCTTCATGGATGAGCTGGTCGCCCGCTCCTCGCTGGTCATCGCACTCTACGGACAATCGACCGTTTCGAGCTGCGGCCACAGCGAACACGACGAGATCGTCAACGCCATCGAACGCGGCGACATCGACGCGGCCGCACGGCTGATGGTCCACCACATCGACCATATCGAAGCCGACCTCGACCTGCGCGTTCTGAAATCGACCGACCTGAAGGCTGCGCTGGAACTCTGATGCCGCTTGTGCCCTAGTGGTCCCGGTAGGCGGCCACAACCTGCGCCGGGCGCGGATTTTCGAAACCTTTCAACACCGGTCCGAACTCCACGGCGCTTTCCTGCCGCACGTCCCTTCGTCCGCCACCGACGAAGATGCGCCCGCGAAAAGATCCCGCTTGCAAAGCCGAAGAGACGCTGCCTGCCGTCAGCACGGACAAAAATCGATCGGCAACGTGGAACCATCCCGTCGCTCTCGCGTTGCCCTCTCGCTCGAAAAGACTGTGAACGAGGAATACAATGAGCGAGAAACTCTTTCCCACTCCCATCCCCCTGAAACTATCGGCAAGACGGCAGACCGTGGTCAGAACGGTGTTCGAGGCCGTGGAACTGCTCCGGCAATGGCCGGGCCGTCGTGGACGGGAATATCGCGCAGCCCTCAGGCGCTGCCTGGATGCGCTGGATGGATTGACGAGTACGGACCGGGCGAGCCGCTGCTTTGCTGCCGCCGCCCGGGAATCGGGCCTGTTGCTGGCCTGATCCGGCGACCAGGATGATCCGGAACCACAAGCTTGGTCCGGTACATCAAGGGCTCGGAGTTTGAAGCTTCACGATGCGCCGAAGGACGATCGGCGCGTCGCCCCAACCGAAGACGCCTCTGCTGCGATCAGCAAGATTTAAAGTCGCGCGGCGATCAATCGCCGAGTTCGGCCGCTTCCTTCGGTCCGCGGTCGGCAAGCGCCTTGAGCGCCGCCTTGTCGAGCCGCCAGTCCGGCGCGCCGTAACCGAGCGGCCACTTGTACGGCTCCTTGTCGTTGAAGAAGACGACGGTTGTCAGAAGCGGGAAGGCCTGGCGGTAGGTCTGCTGATCCAGGATTTCGGCATACCATGCGCGCCTGTAGTCGGCCGAGCCGGAGACCCCGAGTTCGGCGACGATCACGGGCTTGCCGTAACGCGAAACGCGCTGGTACTTTTCCTTGAGCGCTTCGACGAAACGCCGTTCGCGCCCCCAGTAATCGATATCCATTTTCTGCAGGCCCCAGACCGGGATGCCGACGACGTCGACGACATCGTCGCCCGGATAGTAGGCCGCGAGATTGCGATGGCCCTTCGGCGACCAGACGTAGCGGGCGGCCGGCGCCAGCTCGCGGCACTTGCTGACGAAGTAGCGGAACGCCGTCTTGTAGCCTTCGCTGTCGCGCCGCGCCCAGGGATAGCGCTCGCCGGGCTCTTCCATCTCATGGCCCCAGCGAATGTAGACCCGCCCGCCGAAATCGGCGGCGCGCGTACAAATTTCGGCGATCTCGCGATCGAAGCGGCCCTTGCCGATATCGGCAAACAGGCGGTTGCCACCGGCGCGCCAGTCGGCGGCGTGGGTATAGGGCTCGACCGACAGCATCAGCGCCCGCCCCTGTCGCGCCGCGTTCGCGAATTTCCGCTTCAGCTGCGCCCGATCCGGTTTCTGCCAGTAGACGAAGACATGCTCGAGCGTCAGCGCGTCGCTGTCTGCGACCGCGTCATGCGGATCGTAGACACCGATTTCCACCGTGCGCGCTTCCCGCCCTCTTGCCTCAGGCGTGATGGCGGCGGTCGTCATCGATCGGTCGATACCGTCGATGGCATCCTGCGCGCAGGCCGGCGTGGCCCCGGCAACCGCCAGAAGCGCCAGCGCACCAGCGCCGAGGACCGATCTTGGTAATGCAATAGGCAACGATATTCTCCGGCGGGCCACATGTCGCACCGCATGAAATCAGACATGGCTTGCTGCGCGCTGGAAACCTGTGCGACCGCGAGGCCGTGGGCATCATGCCCGGATGGCGAAAAGGCCGGCCGCTACGGCTGTCGACCGCCACAGTGTCCATGATCGGTTGCGCCCGGCTTACCGAACGCGAAAGGCCGTTAGAGCGATGCTCTCAGGAAGCAGTGCGACGTACGCCCGAAGCCGCTCGGCGAGCAGATATAGGGCGCGCGGCCGAGATAGGCGGTCGTGCGCCTGCGCGTCGGCGCCGGCTCGACGATATCCTCGTCCGCCTCGGCGACTTTCAGATCCTTCGCTTCCTTGCGAACCTTGATCGCCGGGCTCGCATAGGCGCTCGAATGGCCCGAAGCAAACAGCGGCGTTTCGCTGATGACCGTCGACGAGCAGCCGGCGGACAGAAGCAGGAGGCTGAGAACTGATGTTGTCGGTACGAGAAACTTGAAACCCGAAACGGCGGTGCGGCTTGCGCCGGCACATGCGGATTTGATTCGCATAAACGTCCTTTCGAATAGCGGTCCAGCCGCCCGGGGCTTCCATAGGGCGAAACGGCGGCGATCTTCAACCCCCTCCTTCATTATTCATTGCTTAAATTAAAAATTCCTTTCGCGGCGTTTTCCGCCATGGTTGTGCCGGCCACTTTCGCCATGCGCTGACGGACGCCGGTGCCTCACGGACAACAGGCGCACAGCATCGGCGTGGGCTATCAGCGAAACAATTTCGGAAAAGCAAAGGCTTGCCGAGGCGGCCGCATCGCGCCATCGGCGAACGGTGATCCGTCTCTGCCGCTTCCGCACCACCACGCCCGGTGGCAATCTCCGGCTGACGCCACGGCTGATACCCCCTGAGAAAAAAATCGACCTCGCCGCCGGTTCGTCACCGAAATCCGCAGCACGGCCGGTGCGCCGGAACGAAGGATTTCCCTCACTCCCATTTTTAGCTATCGCGCATTTACAGATCCTTGACCTCTGATGGCCACCTTGGAGCGAGGCGCAACATGTTTGAGCGTATGCGCCCACTCCAAAACTGCCCGCCTCCTGCGGGCATTTTTTTGTGGCCCTCCGCCCCAAGCGCATCGCCGACCGGCATTGCCCGAGACCTCCCCCTTCTCCTGCGCGCGCCGCAGACGCTCGGCGCCCGCAATCGTCCCACGGGTTGAGAACTTTTCAAGGTCCGCCCCCTGACCCCGACGGCCAGGAAGCCGCGATCGCTTCGCGCCTGCGTGTTTACCACACTGCGAAAGTCCCATTGCGCGAATTTAAGGAGTTGTTAATAATAAAAAGGGGAGAGCGAGGGGCAATCCAAATTGGATCAGGGCACGGGTACCGACATCGTCGGAGCCGCCGGCATCGCTGGCGCGCGCATAACCATCATCGTTTCCGCACTCGGCGCTGGCGGCACC